>JBAUCP010000465.1:0-1810 GCA_049677625.1 Occallatibacter sp.
TGTCACCGATCCTCTGGGCAATACGACGACCACGGCGTATGACGGAGACGACCGGGTGTACACCGTCACGCAGCCGGTATCGCCCGGGCAATTCCGTGTAGATGTCAGCACATACGATGTTCTCAGCCGTCCCTACCAGGTCAGTGTGGGCAGCGGGGCGAGCACGTCGGCGGCGGTTGCCTCTGCCACGGTACAAGCCACCTATGCCTATACGCTTAACGGCAGGCAAAAGAGCATCACCGATGCCAACAACAACCTCACCGGCAATACCTACGACGGCTTCGACCGCCTCACCAGCACCATCTACCCCGACTCGACCACCGAGCAGTTCCAGTACGACGCCAACAACAACGTCACGCAGAAGACCACGCGCTCCGGCCAAACCATCAGCTCGAGTTATGACGCTCTCAACCGGGTACAGACCAAAACCCCTCAGGGCGAAACGGCAGGAACCGTTACTTATGGCTACGACTATTCCGGCCGGATGTTGCAGGCCTCGGACGGCTCGACTTCGGCGCCCTACCAGATTGACTACGACACGGCGGGACGCGCCACGAGTTTCACGGACCAGCTTGGCCGCAACACGCAAGTGGCATACGATGGGGCCGGCAACCAGACGCAAATCACATGGCCGGCGGGAACTAGTGGCGCAGGCTCCTATTCCGTTAGCTACCAGTACGACGCCATGAACCGCATGCAGTCCGTCTATGAGGGAGGGAGCAATAATCTGCTCGCGCAGTACACTTGGGATGCTCTTTCTCGCACGCACTCGATCTCTTACGGCGATGGCACCAGTGACTCTTACTCGCAGTACGATGCCGGCGACAATCTGCAGACGCTGACCCAGGCCTATGGAACCGGCAGTAGCGTGACCTTCAATTACACCTGGTTGATGAACAATCAGCTCAACTCGGCAGGCGTCAACAACCCGCTTTTCCAATACGTGCCCCCGGCGGGCGCGGTGAGCTACGGCGCGGCCGATTCGGACAATGGATTGACCACGGCGGGTGGCGCTTCGATGACCTACGACGGCAATCACAATCTGACCTATGACGGCTACAATACGCTCACCTACGACGTGGAGAATCGGTTGATTGAGGCCGAGAACGGCGCGTGGGGCGCGAGCACGTATCTCTACGACCCTCTGGGTGAGCGCAAGCAAAAGGTAGTGGGTGTCAACACGGCCGCGCCCGTGGCGACCGACTTTGTGCTGGCCGGGGGCGAGGAGATCGCCGACTATTCCGAAAGCTCGGCGACCTGGCGGCTCATGGTGCGCGGTGCGGGCGGGCTGCCGCTGGTAGCGGTGGTGCCGGCCGGGGGCGGCAGCAGCGAAGAGATCGTCTACGTGCACCACGACGTAAAGGGCTCGACGGTGGCGCTTACCGTACCTGGCTCAAGCGGCACCGCCGATACCTATATGTACTCGGACTACGGCGCACCCCAGAGCGGAACGTGGCTTGCCTACCAGTACGCGGGTTACCGCTACGACAGCGAGACCGGCCTCTATTACACGCCCGCACGCTACTACTCGCCGGCGCTGGGGCGATTCTTGCAGGCCGATCCCTCCGGGTTCCAAGGCGGATTTAACCTTTACGCCTATGCGGGAAACGATCCGGTCAATTTGGAGGATCCGACGGGGCTGTCGCCTGATGGTGGAGGGTATACAATTGCGCTGTCTGAATCAGTCGCTACGCCATTTATGGCACTTTTCGGCATACCGTCACTCACCGTGTCGATATCTAAGAGGGACAATGCGTATCTCGACAAATACTACAAGCCTGTTGCCGCTAAGGCGAAGGAATATGGGGTT
>JBAUCP010000466.1:0-4715 GCA_049677625.1 Occallatibacter sp.
TCTCGATGGCGATAAAAGCCCAGCGAAGCACCTCGTACTCCAAACCTCTCTTAGGCTCCGCCATTCAGTCGCGGCAGCGCCGCTAGACCCGGAATTCAACTCTTCCGCCCCCACCGTGCGTCGCATAAAGAGGAATAGCCGGTAAACCATCGTCGCCCTTACCGCAGATGGAGGAATCGACTACTGCTGGGCTGCGTCTTCGCCATTGTGCCGATTCTTAGCGATGCGGAGACATATCCCAAAGACTCACCACCAATGCCAAGCCGATTCCAATGGGAAAGGCAACCGCCAATCCGGCCATTCCAATAGCAGCGACGCGCGCCCACTCCGTCCTGCCCATGCTCCTTGATGGCAAGCATCGTCATTGTTCCCCGACCGAGATGCGGTCAGGCGAGGAGTACGAGATCGACAGCACCGCGTTCTCTGTGCCGATGTTGCGTGCGTTGTGCCAGGCGCCTTCAGGTATCGTCACGGTATCGCCCGCCTGCATCTCGTATTCCTTGTCACCTATGCGGTTCATGATGTGCCCCTGGATGACGTGCAGAATCTCGTCGCAATTGGGGTGGCGGTGGAGTGGGTTTTCCTTTCCGACGTTGATCGTGGCTATGCCCACCGTCATTGAGCCGGAGTTTCCAAGCGACCGCGAAGCGAACCATTCAAGCTTGCCCCAGGGCTGGGGCTCCACCAGTGCCTCCGCCCGCGGCAGAAACACGCGCTGCTGTGCGTCCGCCTCCGCGCCGGCCCCGCGGCCGTAGTGGCGCATGGTGACGGCGTCCGTCGTCGCTCCCCCGGGCGGTACGTCGCGCTTGGCCGTCCACAGAATGGCATTCAGGAGGATTTTTCGTATCTCTGGCTGATCCAAAGTGGCCAGATAGTGGACGCCCGTAAAGCCGAACGACCGTCCGCCATTTGGCCGTTCAGCGGCCCACGCAACGATATGGTCCGCGGCGGGCTCCTCGAAGACCGGTTTGTTGTTCCGAGTTTGGATATGGACCCTCGCGGTGAGGATTGGCGTGACCTTGGTGGTTTTGGAGAAGGTCATGGTCGGGTAGAATTCATCGAGGTAATCAAAGGCCTTCAGCCCATTCGCCACGGGGTTTGTTCCTTCAGAAACTTCTATCGGAGCAATCTCGGTGGTGCGGTCAGCCATGCCGAAGCGGATGGCTCCGAGCCAATCGGCGAACGGCACCGGGCTCGTCTGATCAGCAACTGTGCACGCTTGGTGCAGTGCGATGAGCCCAGCCCCTTTGGCCATCAACTGCTCCATCGCGGCCAGGCGGGCGGGGTTCTCCAACGGATTGGTCATCCGTGGCGGGCGATAATCCGCCCCGAAATACAGAACCACAACGTCGGCGTCGGCAATCTGGGACAGGTCCGACGGAAAGCCCGCTGGGAATGCCTTGATCACCGGATCGAGGGCCTGCAACTGGGGTGAGCCCTTGATCAGCCGCTCGATCGCCAGGATTCCATCAGGATAGTCATGCTCGTACTGGGGATAACCCTGTTTGTCACCCCCGATCAGGACGATAGTGAGCCGGGGCGGCGGGGTAGCGGCGACGACTTGACCCACAACAAGCGCGGCCAATACGGTGACCTGGCCCATGGCCGGTACGCCCCAATGCCGTCGCCTCAGCATGGAACACAGAGCAGGTGACTTCCGGATCAGGTCGGCGAACATCATATCTTGGCCCTCTGGATGGAGAACGTCAGTTGGGAAACTCCCCCGCCCGGTCGGTGATGGCCGTCTCCGCCGCCAGACCCCCCATCAAGTTCGCGCTTTGGAAGCCATCGATGACGGGGAAGCGCTTGAAGATGTAAGTGGCGTCTTCAAGAGTTGAGATCGGGCCGCCATGGCAAAGAATCTTGACCTCCGGGTTCTTGTGCCGCGCCGCGTCCATGATCTCGCTCACGCGGTCACGCGCGCCATCGAAGCCCAATGCCGGTTTGGGTCCTGGCGATATGTCTTGCCGCGCTGGTCTCGTTGATCGCTGCGATTCTAGCCTTTTGCGCCTCCCTTTGCTTTGCCGGCAAGTACTCGGCGTATCGCCTCAGACGGTTGGAAACTCCGCGATACGCAGCCTCGTGCAGCCGTATGGAATGAGTTCGACCACGGTCTCCGGTTGCCTTGTGCTGACCGGGCTGGCTGGCACTGGCGCAGCATTTCCTCCATTCATGCCCCATTGCGGAACGAGCTTAGCCTTCACCTTAAGGACCATCGGTACATCCTCATGCCAGGGAACATATTCAGTTGAGCCAGCCGCCCTCACGGGCTCTCCCTTTTGAGCGAACGGTATCGAGCTGATCTCACTGTGGACGATTTCGCATTCCGGGTTGTTGCGATCGATGGAGAGCGCGTAGTTCCAATCGGTGGTGGGCGCAATACGCCAGTTCACGCATCCGGCGGGCGCCACAGGTGTTGCACCGCCGTTTCCACTCCCTCCGTAGGCCCCGCCAGGACCACCACCTGGTCCACCGCCGGGTCGGCCAAGAACAAGCTCCGGAATCTTCTCGAAGGCTTCGCCGATTCGCAGGACAAAATAGAGCGGACCCCAGGCGATGGCCACAGCATTATTCTGACGGGTCTCGGTACGGACTTTGAAATTGAAATTCAGCGTAACTACATCCCCGTCTTTCCACTCGCGCTCAACCTTGAACAAAGTTCCACTCTGAGGATGGTTGGGAGCGGGGTCACCCGAGACGGAGACCTCCGCCTGGTTCGACCACGAGGGAATCCTGAAGTGAAGCGGAAAACTTAGCGGCTCACTGCAATGAACGGTGACGCGGACACGGTCAGAAAAGGGATAATCGGTCTCTTGCGAGATTTCGACGGGCTTCCCTTCAGCGACCTTGGCGCTGAAGCGGCTGGGACCATACCCCATTGCGACTAGACCGTTATCCGCGGTGGCCATCCACATTGACTCCACATAGCGCGGCCAGGGCGAGTGCATGTTAGACAGGCAGCAGGGGAAGTTCGGTGTGAAACCGTAAATATTAGAAGTATCGCTGTTCATGTGCCACGGCCGCTTGGCAACTGAGACCAACACCTGATTGGCCTGCTGGTCGTACTGATGGGCCCACATATCCGCCGTGGTGGTGCCAGGGAAGGAATTGAAGATCAACTGCTCGATGCGATCGGCGAACCGTACGTCGCCCATAATCGCAAAGCCGTTTTCAAGGCAATAGAGCAATTCTTCAACGCCACACAATTCACTGCCGGCGGTGGGATCGGTGCTGGCCAGCCACTCGTCAGCCGCCCACCGGCCGCCCACCTGGCCGTAGCCCTTGTCGAGGTTGTCGATGCCTTGAAGAACGCTGTCCCTTTCACTCTGATCCCCCGAGATAAGCGAATGGAGTATCGGATATTGAATGGATTGGGTAACGTCTATGCCCTGGCGCGTCCATTCCGATATAGGTTCGTCAGGGGATTTCTGCGATGTAACATCGGGAAAGTGCACGAAGTATTTGGGGTCCTGCGGAAAGGTCGTGAAGTAGCTGGTCCAGTCCTCGATGCACGCTTTAGTGCTGCGATCGAGCAAGGCGAGAACGTCTTTATCGCCGGTCCGATTGTAGTACCAGATGCCGAAACTCAACAGCATGCCCACCCGTTTGGGGTCGAACACTGCTCTGTCTCTGGAATCGAGCACTGAATCTGCATAGTCGAGGATAGCGCGGGCGACATGGATGGCGCGCGGGTCGCCGGTGAGCTCGTAGTACTCGGGCATAAATCTGCCAAAGTGGCACCAGGCGGTGACGCTTGGCGTCACGCTGGCAAGCTCCTTGACCGAGAGCGCGTACTCCATATAGGGCTTGCCGAGAGCCGTGAGGTGGTCATCATGGAGCACGCCGGATAGGGCAGTCAATCCTTCAAGCCAGCGCGGAACGAAGCGCGCCGTGCAGCACTCGGGCAAGACGTTCTTGCCCACGTCGCCCTTCCATGCGGATTCATCGACGATGCTCCATACCGCGTCGAGATGGCTGGTGAGTCCGTTTGCCTGCACGGTCAATTGGGCCAGGAGCCAGCCCGATGGACGGCCGGCTCCCAGCGGTAATTTGACAAAGCGGCTTTGCTGCAGCGGAGCGCGATTATTCGGATAGTTCGCGCTGGCCGCCCCAGATACGTTGCTATCTGGAGCAAGGACGGCCAACGGCGTGCCCGCGAGCGCATTGGAGGAAAGTGTGCCGGCGCCGGCAACGGCAGCGATGAACTCACAGAAGTCACGTCTATTCATTGCATCTCCTTGGGTATGGCATTTTCATTCTGTTTCATCCGGTCAGAATGCGATGAGATGGGTATTTACCTCGCGCAGCTGACCCCAACATCTTGTGGATTTCAGAAATCCGGCTGTGCAGAGCATTTGACCAGGGATTTGTATGGAACCGGCTCGACAGCGACAGCCTGTTCCAGCGGCCGGTAAAAGTGCTTGCCCCGGCTGCGCGATTTGCGCAAGTTGAACCGGAGCGTGAATTCAACGAGGTGCGTATCCAGATGCTTCATGTTGACTCCGCCTTGATGCGTCCCCAACAGCCAGCGCTTAAGCAGGGACACCGCCAGTTGCGAGAAGTTCTGGACACTACCAGAACCGTCGCCGTGGGCCATCCTTCAAAAAGGGTGGCCCACAGGCCGACGCCTACGACTGACAGATCGAATTTCCCCCTCACGATCTTAAGAATGCAACAAGCATCAGAAAACCCAGCGATCAGAAGGTGTATTTCAT
>JBAUCP010000467.1:0-3937 GCA_049677625.1 Occallatibacter sp.
GCGCAGAGCCGGTCGAGATACCGCCCAGCTTCACCGGCCTCGGCTATGAGATGTCCTCGGTCGCGACTCCCGGTCTGCTCAGTCCCGCAAATCACCGCTACATGGAACTCATCAAGGGGCTCGGGCCACAAGGCGTACTGCGCGCCGGCGGCATCGTGGCAAATTACACCTGGTACATTCCGGATGGAGCCGCCTTAGCCGAACGGCAGAACACCGTCATCACCCGCGCGAGCCTCGAGCAGTTCGCCGCATTCCTCGAAAAGATCGGCTGGACCGCCATCTGGAGCGTCAACTTCGCACAAGGCGCCATCGGCGAGGCCGTCGAAGAAGCGCGCGCCGTCTCGGAGATTCTGGGTCCCCGGCTCCTCGCGCTCGAGATCGGCAATGAGGTGGACTCCTACGGAAGAGGTCAGCCATTCCGCTCGCCCTCCTACGACTACGCAACCTATCGCAAGGAGTTCAGCGCATGGCATGCGGCAATTGTCAAAGCTGTTCCGGGCATTCGCTTTGCAGCGCCTGACACGGCCAGCGCCGTCGACTGGGTAGAGCACATGGCCCAGGACGCAAACGGCGACGTGCAGCTTCTCACCACGCACTACTATCGCAACGGCCAGAAAAAGGGCAGCGCGGATCAACTGCTCGTCCCCGATCCGCGCCTCACAGACATACTCGTGCGTATGCGCGCAGCCTCCAGACAAAGTGGAATCCCATGGCGCATGTGCGAGACGAACTCCTTCTCCGGCGGAGGCCGCCCCAGCGTAAGCGATACCTTCGCCGGCGCACTGTGGACGTTGAACACCATGCTCCTGCTGGCCCAATACGGCTGCTCCGGCATCAACATGGAAACCGGCATAAACCAGCTCGGCTTCGTCAGCTCCTACTCCCCCATTCAGGATGACGGCAACGGCGTGAATTCCGCCGGCGTGCCTTACTACGGCATGCTTGCCTTCGCCGCAGCCTTCGCCGGCTGCCATCAACTGCTGCCGCTCGAAACCGGCGGCACGACCGACACGCTCGCGGCCTACGTTCTTGGAACCGGCAGCAAACCGCGCAGCGCCGTCATCGTCAATACCGATCGCATCAGTGACGCGCATGTCTCGCTCGCCGGCCTCGGAATGGATCGTGCCGTCGTTCTGCGTCTTCTCGCACCCATCCCCGAGAGCAAAACCGATGTAACCTTCGGAGGCGCGCAAGTAAATGCAGCGGGACAATGGAGTGGGAAAAGCAAAGAGCGCCTTCACGGTGCAGTTGTCGAGATTCCTCGCATGAGCGCAGCAGTGATTCGCTCTGCCGGCCGGTCTACTGAGCTCTAGAGCTGTTTGCACAAAGCGGGTTTTGAAAGGTCCACGATTCGTTTTGAGATCCGGATTCCTGTAATCAATTACAGCTACAACATGCCACCTCCCGACGGGACACCGCGCATTAATCCGGTATCGCAAACAGCTGCATGTCTCCCGTGGTCTTGGGCAGATCGTGGAAGCGGGCGATGCGAAACTCGGCCCAGTAGCCCGCCCATCGCGGATCGGAGCAAAGCGCGGCTCCGAGCCTGTGAATCAGCTCCGCGCGCACGCTTGCATACTCCGGCTTGCCGATCAGATTCGTAGCGTCCTCGCTGCCCAGGTCGAAGAGCTCGTCTACCTGCGACGTGGAGTTGTAAGAGTAAAGATACCGGCGCCCGTCCGCGGCCAGGTGCTGGATACCGCAATCGAAGTTCACGCCCACGTGCCATCCGCCGAAGAACAGCAGCGTGCGCGCTTCATCGCCCTTCCCGCTATCGAGCGCAGCAAGAAGCGAGACGCCATCGAACTTTGCTTCAGGCCGGATACCGGCAAGATCGAAGATGGTTTGCGAAACATCCAGCAGTGAAACCGCGGACTCCACCGTCGCCTGTTTGCGCGGCATGGCTGCGGGCAGCTTGAGGACCATGGGCACGCGCACTACATCGGGATAGAGATAAACGCCCTTGTCGACCATTGCGCGGCGTCCGCCCATCTCTCCGTGGTCGGAGATGAACAGGATCATCATCTCGTCGTAGAGCCCCAGCTCCTTAATGCGCGCGATTACCATGCCGATGACGCGGTCGACGACCTCCATCTGCAGCGCATACGCAACGCGGTAGTTGATCAGCTCTTCCGGGTCGTAGATTCCCCAGTAGCGCCGATAGATGTCCACGATCTCCGGCTCATCGGCTCCGCGCTGGAAGTCGCGATCCTTTGCGGTGCGCCATGAGTCCGGCACAGTCATGATCTTGCGCAGCTCGCGCTCGCGGTCATCCATTCCTGCGGGAATCGAAAACGGCTGATGCGGATCGAAGATGTCGAGCTGGAGATACAGTGGATGATGGTGGAGTGACTCGTTGGCCACGAACCCTTCTACGGTTTCAATTACCTTCCTGCCGAGATAGTAGCTGTACTGCGCTTCGATCGGGAACGGCTTGCCGTCTTCCTGAACGATCCATCCGCCCACCGAGTTGCCCGGAGTGGCGCGATCCTGCATCTTGAAGACGATCTCCCGCGAATACTTCTGCGGTTTCACGCCCAGGCTGCGTTGGTAGGCAAGGAAATCGTCGTCGTCGAAGACCGGCGGCGACCATCGATCCCACGGCTGGTCGTTGTCGCCAAAGGCGTCGATGAACTTGTCAGCTCCAACGTGACACTTGCCCACCTGGCGCGTGATATAGCCCGCGGCCTTCAGATATTCCGGAAAGATAATATCGTCTTTGCGTAACTCCGTGGCCAAGCCCTCCGGAGAGCGTTCGCTGTTGCCCTGCACATAGCTGTAGCGGCCGGTGAGATAAGAAGCGCGCGAGGGCGAGCAGAGCGGCACGGTGCAAAATGCGTTGGAGAAGAAGGTGCCGTCCTGCGTCAGCGAACGAATCGCGGGAATGCGGACGTGCTGCGAAAACGGCCGCGCAGGATGATAGAGATCGGGACCAACCATGTCCGCGCTGATGAGCAGGATGTGCGGCGGTCGGCGGTTCGGCGAAACGGAGAACGGACCGTCGCCCGTTCTCTCATGAGTAAAGCGCAGCTTGGAAGCGGATTCCGCCGGCGCGGACTGGTCGCTAGCCAATCCGCCGCCAAACAAGGCTCCCGCGGTCAGGCTACAGAAAGTTCGCCGATTGATCATCAAGTCCTCTGAGAAACACTGCCGCAATTATCCAGCTCGATCGATCGAGAAAACAATACAGGATGGGAGGTGCATTGTAAAGGATTACATCGCCCTCTTCTCCGCACAGCGCTGGTCCATTGCACGCCATCGGCAAAACCGCCATCCCTCTGCGCTCTCCTTATTGATACGAATTCAAGCCTTGCGTGCTGTCCTTTGACCTTGCCCAAGCGCCGATGTTACAAGTGTGGAAGCTGGCTTTCGCATTCATTTTGCCTCGGCGGATCGGCTGAATAAACCGCTTCCCTGGCTGATCTTAAGCCCGCATCCGAGCCGATGGATTTTCCAGGCTTAGAATGGATGGAGCGATTCACCTGCATCCAGGTTTGCCCCGGCAGATTTTTCCTTTCCAGGAACCACGCCGGTTCACTGCGAAGCCGGGAGGGGGCAGTCCAACGCCTATGGACATTCTGCAAGTTGCCAAGCGAGCCAAAGTATCCACAGCCACCGTTTCGCGCGTGCTGAACGGTTTCCCCGGCGTCAGGAAAGTGACCGTGGCGCGCGTGCGCCGGGCAATCGCGGAGTTGAACTACGTTCCAAATCCGAACGCCCGCAGCCTGCGCGTCGGCCGCTCGCGCCTCTTCGGCCTCATCGTCTCCGACATCAACAATCCCTTCTTTCCCGAGCTGGTCGACGCATTTGAAGCGCTGGCCGCGGCGGAAAAAATTGAGGTCATCTTCACGCACACCAACTACGACCCCAAGCGGTTTCACAGTTGCATCCGGCGCATGATTGAGCGAAGCGTGGATGCGATCGCCGTGATGACATC
>JBAUCP010000468.1:0-8039 GCA_049677625.1 Occallatibacter sp.
AGAACAGCGTGGATCCGAATGGAAAGCTGACCGGTGCGGGCGTGCTGCCGGTTGGCGCGGTGGGCGGGCAGATTGGCTCGAGCCCGTGGCGGGTGTCGCTGGCCGCGACGCCGGATATGCTGATGCGCGCGAACTGGCGGTATATCGATCCTGCGGGAACGGCGGGCGTGAGCTACGGGTCGCAGAGCGTGGAGTCGGAGATTATTGCCGTTCGCAGTTCAGTGGGCGTGGCGCGGCCGATGGGCGCGCACTGGGACGTGGGCGCGACGCTGGGACTCGACTACAACAAGAATGTGCTGAATTCGCCGTATATCTTTCAGCAGCAGCCGGTGCTGGCGGGGCTGAAGGTGCTGCTGCAGTTGCACACCGAAGGGCTGGGCTGGAATGGCAGCGCGGGGTTGCAGTGGCATCCCAACAGCCGCTTGCGCATGGGCGCGGCGTGGAAGAGCGCGACGGATGTTGAGACGCACGGCGCGGCGGATGGAACGGCTTCAGCGTTGTTCACGGCGCTGGGCGTGACGGCGAGCCCGCTCTACAGCTATAACGCCGAGGTGGACAACCACTTTCCGTGGACGCTGGCAATGGGCGGATCGTGGCAGGCGAATCACCGGCTGCTGTGGGACCTGGAAGGAGATTGGACGGCGTGGGGCAATGCCTTTCATCAACTGCCGGTGAAGCTGACCGATGGCACCAATCCGGTGATCAACAGCGTGGCGGGAAGCAATGCGCTGGAGGACTTTGTGCCGCTGGACTGGCACGACCAGGCAACGATTCGCACCGGCGTGGAGACGCCGATTGGCGAGCGGTGGACGGCGCGCGCGGGCTATGCGTATTCGTCCGATCCGGTGCCGAGCTCGACGCTGACGCCGATGACGGCAGCGATTCTGCGTAATTCGATTGGAGCGGGCGGCGGGTGGTACGCGGGGCACTGGCGCATCGATGCGGCTTACCAGGCGCAACTGCCGGCTTCGGAGTCAGTGGGTACGAGCATCCTGAAGGCTGGTGAGTTTAATGACAGCCGCGTGAGCGCGATGACGCAGTCGGTGGCGATCACGGTGCGGAAACATTTTTAGCGAGTCAGCGAGTTAGCGTCCGCTGCGGCGGACGTTCGCGGGTTCGCTTGGTTCGTGCTTTCCCACCTTAACCGATTCGTTAAGAACACGAATCGGCGAAGGTGGGGCACCCGGCGGTTTGGGCGGGGTTGCAAATCTGTTGGTCTGCTTGGTTCGTGCTTTCCCACCCATGCGACAGAAAGAAATCGCAAGGATGGGGCACGGAGATTGTTGCTGGTTTGAGGAACTGCCATCGGCGCTGGGGAACTCGTGGGCTACTGGGAGTTGCCGAGTGTGTTCTCGACCGGGGTTAGGGTTCCGAAGAGGCCGTGCGCCTCGTTGTCAGAGCCGGCGGCGAAGTAGAGGGTGGTTGCGGGGCCGGAGTTGGTGGTGCCGCTGCCGAAAGAAAGGTCCCACAGGCCGTTGATGGAGATGGGATTGTTGCTGGAGTCGCGGAGCAGGTCCTTGAAGGCGCCGGTGACGGGATCGTAGACGGCGATTTGTCCGGAGCCAAACTGGCCTACGAGCAGGTCGTGGCTGTAAATGCCGAAGTCACCCGGAGCCATGGCCAGCGCCCAGGGACCGTTGAGCCACCAGCCGTGTTCCATGCGGCGCAGAAGAAATCCGAAGGGCGAGAAGACATCGACGTAGCCAAGGCCCGCGCCGTCAATCTCATCGTGCTTTTGCGCATCCTGCTTGGCAAACGTGACATAGAGTTCACCGCCGATGTTCTGGACGTTGAAGGGGGCGTAGCCGCGGGGAAGGAATTCGTCGCGGAAGAGTTCTTCGATTCCGGTGATGTGATGGAACGAAGAGTCATAGACCTGGATCTGGCCTTTGCGGAAATCGGCGACATAGAGGAATGTGGACTGGCTGCCGTAGGGGATGGGGAGCGTGGCCAGGGCGGCTCCTTTGAAGACCGACGCGCTTTTGGTGTTGACCGTGATCACGGCGCTCGAGCCGGAGTTCCAGCCGGAGATGGTGCCGTCTTCGGTGACAAACATGAAGACCGCAGGTTTGCCGTCGGGGAGAACAAATCCAGTGCCACCGTTGTAGAGGGTGCCGGTGGGCGTGCCGGTGCTGCTCATGCTGGGGTCGCCGGTGGGGACGGTGACGACGAGGCTCTTGATGTCGCCGGCGCCGTCATAGAGGGTGGCGAGGCCGGTGCCGTTGTCGGAGGCCCACCAGGGGCTGGCGGAGCTGCGGGAGAGTCCCCAGGGATTGACGAGGTTGGGGTCGGTGACCGAGGCGGCTCCGGACTGGTCGGCGACCAGGTTGGTTTGCAGGTATTGCTGCGCGCCAGAGTAGAGTGGAAGCGCGCCGAGGGTGAGGACGAAAGTTGCGAGTTTGCGGAAGGCAATGTGAGCGAAAGAGTCGTGCATGTTTTCCTCCTGGCGGTGGGGGGAGGGCGCCACTGCCAGGGTGAACAATAGCGGGCGGCGGGTGCGGGAGTTGTCACATGGGTGTCATTGGATTGTCAGGATTTTTGGGGTAGCGGGTTAGCGAGTTAGCGTCCGCTGCGGCGGACGTTCGCTAGTTCGCGGATTTGTGCTTTCCCACCTTAACCGATTCGTAAAGAACACGAATCGGCGAAGGTGGGGCAACCATGGACTTGCTTTGTTGAAGGGCAGTTTTAAGCGCGGAGCCAGTAGGGTTTTGGGACTACTGCGTTCAGGTCGGCGAACTCTTCGTCGGTGAGTCTGAAGGCGGCGGCGCTTACGTTTTCTTCGAGATGCTTGACGCTGCTGGTGCCGGGGATGGGCAGCATGACGGGCGAGCGGCGCAGCAGCCAGGCGAGCGAAACGACTGCCGTGGACGCGCCGCGCGCGGCGGCGATTCTTTCTACCACCTCATTGGCTTTTTTGCCTTGCGCCATGGGGCCCCAGGGCATAAAGGCGATGCCGTTCGTTTCGCAGTAATCCAGCACAAAATCCCATTCGCGATCAGAGAAGCTGTAGCGGTTTTGCACGGAGACGATGGAGACGTACCTGAGCGCGCGATGGATGTGCTCGAGGGTGACGTTGGAGAGCGCGACGTGGCGGACTTTGCCCTGCTCCTGAAGGCGGGCCATGGCTTCCATGGATGCGTCAAAGGATGTGGCGGGATCGGGGACATGGAGCTGGTAGATGTCGATGCGGTCGAGGCGGAGACGCTTGAGGCTGCCTTCGACGGATTCCGCAATGTGCGTGGGGCTGGCGTTGTGCTGCCAGATGCCGGCGCCGTGGCGGGTCCAGCCGACCTTGGTGGTGATGACCAGGCCGGAGGGGTAGGGCGCGAGGGCCTCGGCGATTAGTTCTTCGGAGACGTAGGGGCCGTAGGAGTCGGCGGTGTCGATGAAGTTAACGCCGAGCTCGACGGCGCGGCGAAGGGTGGCGATGGCGGCGGCGCGGTCGCCGGGAGGGCCCCAGATGCCTTTTCCGGTGATGCGCATGGCGCCGTAGCCGAGGCGGTTGACGGTGAGGTCGCCGCCGAGGGTGATGGTTCCGGATTGGGCGGCGGGGGTGGTCGCGACGGGCATGGGTCTTTTCCTCTTGAGGAAGTCTAGCAAGGCGGGTTGGCGGGTCAGCGAGTTAGCGTCCGCTGTCGCGGACATTCGCGAGTTTGCTGGTTGGTAGTTGGGTTGGGGTTGTGGCGGAGTTGGATTGGGGCGGTTGAGGATTGTGCTTTCCCACCCTTTCGACAGAAAAAAGTCGAAAGGATGGGGCACCGAGCGGTTGTGGTGGAACTCGCAGCGGATGGTTGAGGTTCGTGCTATCCCAGGTCTCAGAATCGAGATCTCCACCCCACGGACCAAGACCTGTCCGCGGGGACCCCGAACCTGGGGCACCCGATATTCGTGCAAGTTTGTGGTTTCCCACCCTTGAATCAAGGAACGATCCAAGGGTGGGGCCCCCGGGTTCATTCTTAAATTTGGAGTTGAAGCCCGAGGTCAGACGGTGACTTCCCAGCCGGGCTCGTATTCGCGGCCCCAGTACTTCATGGCTTCAGGGTCGTTGACTACGTGAGCGGTCCCGGTGTCGAGATGGAGCTTGCGGTTGACGAACCATGCGATGTTCGAGAGCAGCAGCATCGTTACGGTGATGTTGGCCACCGGGATGGGCGAGTTGAGCTGCTCCTGGCCGTGAATGGCGGCGATGAAGTTGGCGAAGTGGGCGTCGGTCATCGAGTCCTGGCCAATAAGATCGTTGGTCGAGGTCTGGTGGCCGGTGCGGTACTGGTCGATCTGCTTGCCTTTCCAGTCGAAGACGTCGTAGCCGTCGCGGTCGATGACGACGGTGCCCTTGGTGCCGAAGATGGCCGAGCCGCGGTCGCGGCCGTAGACCTGCATGCCCTGGCAGCAGCGGCCCTCCCAGGAAATGGTCTTGTCGGGGTAGCCGAAGTCGGTGATGAGGGTGTCGTAGAACTGCCAGTCATCCTTGAATTGATAACGGCCGCCGGTGGAGGAGACGGTGCTGGGGATTTCAGCCTGCAGGGCCCAGCGGCAGACGTCCACTTCATGGGTGCCGTTGTTGAGGGTTTCGCCGGTGCCGTAGCGGCGCAGCCAGTGCCAGTTGTAGGGATGGATGTTGTCCTTGTAGTCGCTGCGCGGAGCCGGACCCTGCCAGAGATTCCAGTCGAGCGTGGCGGGCACGGGCGCGACTTTGCCCACGCCCATGGTGCCGCGGGTGTTGGCGTACCAGGCACGGGCCAGATAGGGCGTGCCGATGTAGCCGTCGTGAATCTGCTGGATCATTTTGCGGGTGTAAGCCGAGGAGCGCTGCTGGTCGCCCACCTGGACGAGCTTGCCGTACTTCTGTTGTGCGGCAACAATCAGCTCGCCCTCGCGGCAGTTCTGGCTGGAGGGTTTTTCGACATAGACATGCTTGCCGGCCTTGAGGCCGAGCACGGCGAGCGGGCTGTGCCAGTGGTCGGGCGTGGCGATGGAGATGGCGTCCACCTCGTTCGAGGCCAGCGCGTTGCGGAAGTCCTGTTCGGCCTTGGGCGCGTAGCCGAGCAACTGCTGCGCGTGCCCGGCGAACTTGTCGCGGATGGTGGAGTCCACGTCGCAGATGTAGGCGATGCGGGCGGTCTTGCTGTTGTTGGCCAGCGCCGAAAGATGGGCGTGGCCGCGGCCGTTGAGGCCGTTGATGGCAAAGTTGATGCGATCGTTCGCGCCCACGATCTGCGCGTAGCTTTTTGCGGTGGAAGCGATGGCCGAGCCCGCGACGCCAGCGGCCAGGCCATTGACAAAGGTCCGTCGAGAAATCATCCCTGTCTCCAATTCTTCAGGGGCGTCCCGGAACGGCCGGATTGGGTTCCGGTGAGGCCTGGGCGCCCATTTCGTTGCCGCATGGAATTATATGCCTTGGACAGGGGTCAGGGATCAGTGATCAGTTGTCAGTTGTCAGGGAACAGGGAATAGGAGCTATCCGGGGAGGGGGTGGTTGAGTCGAAGGGATGGCTGCGAAGCTGCGGCTGGCGCGCCGGCATGGCGAAGAAAGGGATTTCAGAGCATTTTCGGAATACACGTAGACTTCTTGAGAGCCATGAAGGGTGGCTTTTTCTTGATGAAAAAGCCACTTCAGTGCGTGCCTTCGGCCTACAGCAATTCCGAAAATGCTATAGCCGGAGATGGCGGCGTGAAAATGGGGCGGGAGACTGTAAACTTGCGCGGTATGCGGGCGTCTACCAGAGTGATGGCAGCCGGCACAGCAGTTAAGCCGATGACGGCGGAGACGGCGGAAGAGATTGCCGCGCAGGAGTTTGCGCGCATTGTCGAGAGCCATCGTTCGCAGATCTTCCGGTTCCTGCTGGCGTCGACGCGGGACATGGACCTGGCGGAGACGCTGACCCAGGAGTGTTTCCTGAAGGCGCACCGGAACTGGCAGCACTTCCGCGGCGAGTCGAGCGCGATGACGTGGCTGATGCGGATTGCGATCAATCTGCAGAAAGACCACTGGCGCAACCGGCGGTTGCAGTTCTGGCGGCAGACGCGGACCAACTCCGTGGACGTGGACGAGGCCAGCGACTGGCTGCCGAGCGGGGAACGGACGGCGGAGCAGCAGATGCTGGCGCGCGAAAAGGTGGCGCAGGTGTGGAAGGCGATGAACGGGTTGAGCGAACGGCAGAGAACGGTGTTTCTGCTGCGCTATGTGGAGGAGCAGGAACTGAGCGAAATTGCGCGGGCCACCGGATTGAGCGAGGGCACGGTGAAGGCGCACCTCTCGCGGGCACTGGGAAAAGTGCGCGCGGAGCTGGGAGGCAGGCAATGAGTCTGGATGGGAAGAATAGGGGCGAGATGGTGGACAGGGTGAGCCAGGCGAAGCTCAAAGATGGGCTCGAAGACGGGCTCGAAGATGCGATTGTGGATGCGCTGAAGAACTTCAGGCAGAGCGTCCACGCATGGAGCGACGCGGCCTACGCGCGGCCGCGCACCGAGGTGCGAGCGGCCGCTCACAGCGGCTGGCGGCTGGCTTCGGCATGGGCGCTGGGGTGCGTACTGGTTGCGGGAAGCATGGCGGGCGGGGTTTACGAGCATCATCAGCGGCAGGTTGCAACCAGGCTGGCGTGGGAAGCGCAGCAGGCGAAGGCGCGGCAGTTGGCGGCCGAGCAGAGCGCACAACCGTCGGATGAGGATCTGCTGGCAACGGTAGACAGCGATGTATCGCGCACCGTTCCGGCGGCGATGGAACCACTGGCTCAACTGATGGACGAAGGAGGGAGCCAGTAAGAGGGGACTGGAAGACTGTGGGCGATTTGAAAAAGCAGAAGGAGAGGGCAATGAAGGGGACGAAGACAGGGCGGTGGATGATTGTGTTGGCGGGCGCGGCAATGGCCGGTGGGCTGGTCATGGCGCAGGGTCCGGGCGGCGGCGGCCCGGGAATGAGGCCGGGATTCGGAGAGCATCGGCCTCCGTTTGAACGGGCATTTGGACAAGAGGGCAAAGGAGCGCAGTGGTGGAACAACCCGCGAATTTCGGAGCGGCTGAAGCTAACCGACGATCAGCGCAAGGCGATGGACGGGATTCTGCAGGACCACAAGATGACGCTGGTGGACCTGCACGCGAACCTGGAGAAGTCCGAGCTGGAGATGCAGCCGCTGATGAAGGCCGACCAGCCGAACGAAAGCGCGATTCTGGCGCAGATTGACAAGGTGGCGCAGGCCAGGGCCGAGCTCGAAAAGGCGAATGCCCGTTTTCTGCTGGCGCTCCGGGCCAAGCTGACGCCGGACCAGTGGAAGCAGGTGCAGGAGTTCCGCGAGAATGGCGGGCCGGAGCATCACGGCTGGGGACAGGACGGGCACGGACCGGATGGGCATCGCGGCCAGGGCGGACCGGATGGCCGCGGGCAAGGCGGCCAGTTCCGGCACGGGCAGGGAGCTCCACCGCCTCCGGCAGGGCAGCAGGGAGCGCCTGCGGCTCCGGCGCCAGGATCGGGCGACGCGCAGTAGCGGGTTGACGGCGTTGTAAGTAAGATCGGGCCTCGAGTTTTCAGGGTAGAGAGCAGATGCGGTCCTAAGATGGGACCGGTGGCGGTGTGAGGGTAATCCTCATGCCGCCGTTTTTTTTGTGGCGGCGGGTTCGCGGGTTGGCGTCCGTTGCGGTGGACGTTCGCGAGTTCGCGGGGTCAGTGCACGTGCCGGGTTTGTGCTTTCCCACCTTAGCCGCAAAAAACGCGGCGAAGGTGGGGCACCCGGCGAGTCAGCGAGTCTGCGGGGTCAATGCGTGGGTTGGGTTTGTGCTTTCCCACCCTGTCGACAGGAAAAAGTCGACAGGGTGGGGCACGGGATGGCGTTTTGCGGGCAGGGTTTCGTTCAGGACTGGCTTGTTGTGAGACAGCGTGATGGAGCGAGTTGAGACAGTAAATGGAGCACATTAGGACAGCAGTTGCATGGAAGCGGAACACTATGAATCGAAGCGCGACAAAACAGCTAAAAAGATTATGACTAAAGTTATTCAGGCTGGCTCCGATGAAAGGGGTGGATGCAAGAGAGCCCAGGGAAAGTAAG
>JBAUCP010000469.1:0-7525 GCA_049677625.1 Occallatibacter sp.
GTTGCGCTCGATCCGCTCTGGCCGGAGCAGGCAACCGTCGGCGGCATTGTGGCTGTGAACGACGGCGGCGCGCTGCGGCTGAAATATGGCGGCCTGCGCGATCTCATCATTGGAATGACCGTGGTCCTTGCCGACGGCACCATCGCCAAGACCGGCGGCAAAGTAGTAAAAAACGTCGCCGGATACGATCTTCATAAGCTGATGACGGGCAGCTTCGGCACGCTGGGCGTCATCGCCGGCGTGAATTTCCGCCTGCATCCGCTGGAAACGCAGACGCGCACCTGGAGCGCCGAAACGCCGGATGCCGCGCAGTTCGAGGCGCCCTTGCGCGCTCTGCTCGACTCTCAAATCATTCCCTCCGGCGTGCAGATCCGCATGGACGCACAGAAATGCGCAATCGACGTCCGCGTGGCCGCTACGCCCATGTGCCTCGATGAACATGCCGTGCAATTGGCCGGGTTTTTCGCGCAAATTCCTGTGCGCGAATCGGATGAAGCCGTCTGGCAGGCGAGGCAGGAACTGTTTGACCGCGCCGGCGTAGTGGTTCTCAAGGCATCGCTGCTGCCCACCGGGATCTGCGCATTCCTTTCGCTGCTGTGCCAATGGGCCGATGCGGACGGCGTGGAGATTCACGCGGCGGCGCAATCGAACGGCCTGGTGAACGTCGCGCTCAAAGCCGCGCCGGATGTGGCGATCGCATTCATCGAACGCATGCGCCAGAAACTGCGCGTCTCCAGCGGCAGCGTCGTCGCTCTGCAATTGCCCGCCGAGATGCGCGGCCAAGTGGACGTGTGGGGATGCGACTCCAACGCCCTGCCGCTGATGCGCGAAATCAAACGCCGTTTTGACCCTGACCGGATTCTCAACCCCAGCCGCTTCGCAGGAAACATCTGATCGCTATGCCGCATACCATCGAACAGCAGGAGCAGCACCCCTCTAGTTTCGACGCGCATCACCCGCCGGAGAAGCAATACATCGACGACTGCGTGCACTGCGGATTCTGCCTGCCCGCATGCCCTACCTACGTGCTGTGGGGCGACGAGATGGACTCTCCCCGCGGGCGCATCTACATGATCAAGAAAGCCGCGCAGGGCGAGGCGCCGCTCGACAACCGCTTCCGCACGCACATGGACAACTGCCTCGGCTGCATGGCATGCATGACAGCCTGCCCCTCCGGCGTTGAATACAACAAGCTCATCGAGCCCACGCGCGCGCAGATTGAGCGCAACCTTCCGCGCGGCACAAGCGAATCGCTCTTCCGCAAGCTGCTCTTCGCCACTTTTCCCCACCCCGCACGTTTGCGCCTGCTCGCTATTCCGCTGCGCATCTACCAGCGAAGCGGTTTGCGCGCATTGACCCATGCGCTGGGCCTTCCCAAACTGTTGCCCAAACGTCTGGCTGCGATGGAGTCGTTGCTGCCCGAAGTGCCTTCACGTCTGTTCAGCAAGCTGCCGGTAGTGATTCCGTCACGCACCGCGCAGCGCCGCCGCGTGGGCATGCTGAGCGGGTGCGTGCAACAGGTCTTCTTTGCTCACGTGAACGCCGCCACAGCACGCGTGCTGGCCGCGGAGGGATGCGAAGTTGTCATTCCGCGCGAGCAGCCTTGCTGCGGCGCTCTCATGCTTCACTCCGGAATGGAAGACGACGCCATCGCGCTCGCGAAAAAGATGATTAATGCCTTTGACGCCGCGGACGTAGACACCGTCGTCATCAACTCCGCCGGCTGCGGCTCCACGATGAAGGAATACGGCCATCTTTTGCGCGACGATCCTGCCTGGGCCGCGCGCGCAGCTGCCTTTTCCGCAAAGTGCCGCGACATCACGGAGATTCTCTGCGAGCTTGAACCGCGCGCCGAGCGGCATCCGCTCAAGCTGCGCGTCGCCTATCACGATGCGTGCCACCTGCAGCACGCGCAGGGCGTGCGCGAGCAGCCACGGAAACTGCTGGCCGGTATTCCGGAGCTGGAAGTAGCCGAAATTCCGGAGGGATCGCTGTGCTGCGGCTCTGCCGGAGTCTACAATCTGCTCGAGCCCGACACGGCAACCCAGCTTGGCGACCGCAAAGTTGACAATCTTCTTACTACGAATGCGCAGGCCGTGCTCTCGGCCAATCCGGGATGCCTGCTGCAGTTGATGAATGGCCTGCGCCGGCGCGGCATGAAGGCAATGCCCGCCTTTCACATGGTGGAGTTGCTTGACGCCTCCATCCGCGGCGTCTCGGCTGAAGATCTGTTGCATGGCGACAAGAGCCCGCGCCTTGAGGCAAACTGAAAAGCATGATTCCCGCCGCTCGCGAAACCGAACTCGCCTCCGCCGCTGAACTTTTGCTGGAAGCGCGGCGCACTGCAACTCCCTTTGCCGATTTGCCCGCAGCGCTCGCGCCCGTGTCACTCGAAGAAGCCTGCTTTGTGCAGGACGCCATGTATCGCGCACTCGAGCCCGAGGCAGCACAAGGACCGCGCGGGTGGAAGGTCGGCGCTTCGGCGCCCGAGGCAACGCCGCTCTTTGGACCGATGATCTCCGCGTGGATCAGAGATAGCCCCGCGCATCTCGACGAGCCACGCCACCGGCTGCGCGGCCTTGAAGCTGAGATTGCGTTCCTCATCGGCAAGGACCTGCCGCCGCGCACCGTACCCTACTCGCGCGAAGAAGTAGTCGACGCAATCGCAAGTTGCCATCCCGCAATTGAAGAGCTTGAAGCCGGCCTGACCGTCCCTTCGCAAGCCGCGCGCTTTTCCATGATCGGCGATCTGCAAATGCACGGCGGCTTCATTCACGGCCCCGCAGTGCCCGGCTGGCAGCAGATTGATTTCGCCAACGAATCCGTAACGCTGGCTGTCGACGGCAGCGTGAAGGTGGAGCGCACGGCGTCTAACACCGCCGGTACCGACCTGCTGCGTCTGGTGCTTTATCTCGCCAATGAAGGCGCAGCGCGAACCGGCGGCCTGCGGCGCGGAAGCTGGGTCACCACCGGAAGCTGGACCGGCAACACATTCGCCTCGGCAGGCTCAGTAGTCGATGTGCGGTTCTCAACCGCGGGCAGCGTAGCGCTGCAATTTGCATAGTGCTGGGGCGGAATTCCATATTGCGTGACAAGCTGAAAGCTGGACTGATTATCCTGTTCTCTGCATTCCCGAAAAGAAGGAGTTGACTTCTATGCCCGTTTCCATCAGCCAACCTGGGGTTGAATTTCTCGCTCCGGTGAGCGAGAGCTACGCTGAGATTCTCACGCCGGAGGCCGTTGCTTTTATCGTCGATTTGCAACGAACCTTCAACGCTCGTCGCAAATCGCTGCTGGCTGCGCGCCACGAGCGGCAGAAGCGGCTCGATGCCGGTGAGAAGCCTGGCTTCCTTGAAGAGACGCGCGCAATCCGCGAGTCGAATTGGTCCGTCGCGCCGCTGCCCGCCGACATTCTCGACCGCCGCGTGGAGATCACCGGTCCCGTTGATCGCAAGATGATCATCAACGCGCTGAACTCTGGCGCCAAGGTTTTCATGGCCGACTTCGAGGACTCGAACACGCCGCTCTGGACGAATCTGCTCGATGGCCAGATCAACCTGCGCGACGCCATCCGCCGCACCATCACGTACGCCGACCCAGCTACAGGCAAGCAGTACAAGCTGATTGACAAGCCCGCGGTGCTGTTTGTGCGCGCCCGCGGATGGCACCTCGACGAACGGCACTTACTTGTCGATGGCGAGCCGATGTCCGGATCGATCTTCGATTTTGGCCTCTACTTCTTCCACAATGCAGAGGAACTGCTCGCGCGCGGCTCGGGCCCCTATTTCTACCTGCCCAAGATGGAGAGCCACCTGGAAGCGCGTCTCTGGAACGACATCTTCATCCGCGCGCAGAACGCTCTCGACTTTCAACATGGAACCATCAAGGCCACCGTGCTCATTGAAACTATCCTCGCCAGCTTTGAGATGGATGAAATTCTCTACGAGCTGCGCGAACACTCCGCCGGCCTGAACTGCGGCCGCTGGGATTACATCTTCAGCTTCATCAAGAAATTCGCCAATGACCCGCATGCCGTGCTGCCCGACCGCGCGCAGGTCACCATGACCACGCACTTCATGCGCAGCTACTCGAAGCTGGCCATCAAGACCTGTCACCGCCGCAACGTCCACGCCATGGGCGGCATGTCGGCCTACATTCCCATCAAGTCCGACCCGGTGGCCAATGACAAAGCCATCGCGCAGGTGCAGGCAGACAAGGAACGCGAAGCCAGCGACGGTCACGACGGAACCTGGGTCGCGCATCCCGGCCTGGTGCCTGTTGCGCTGGAGATCTTCAACCGCCTGATGCCGCAGCCCAACCAGATCGCCAAGCAGTTGCCCGATTACACTGCCACGGCGGAAGATCTGCTCCAGGTTCCCGACGGACAGATCACCGAGGCCGGCCTCAAGCAGAATGTGGCCGTCGGACTCGGCTACGTTGAGGCGTGGCTGCGCGGCATCGGCTGTGTTCCGCTCTTCAATCTGATGGAAGACGCAGCCACGGCCGAGATCAGCCGCGCGCAGCTCTGGCAGTGGGTGCACCAGAAGGCTAAGCTCAGCGACGGGCGGGTGATTGACGCGCCTCTGGTAGAGAGTCTGATCGCCGCCGAGTTCGAAAAGCAGAAGACCGCGGTGGACAGCGTGCGCTACGCCGCGTACGAGAAGGCCGCTGACCTGATGCGCGAGCTCATCGAGTCGCCCCAGTTCACCGAGTTCCTCACCTTGCCCGCCTATCAGCGCATCCTGAAAGAGGAAAAGTTCGCTTAATAAAAGCGCTGTCATCCTGAGCGGAGTTGGGAGCGTTCTTTGCTCCCAACGGAGTCGAAGGACCTGCTTTGGGACCGCTCAATTCATGCAATGAACTTCGGAGACACGCTACGAGGCTGATACCATAGATGCCTATGGAGGCGGGCATCCATGATTGAAACTTCGCAGGCTCAAGCGCTCACATCCGAGCAGATCTCCGACATCACGCGCCAGACCAATTACGGCACCTGGCGCTTCCAGAAGACCTGGAAGCCGCTCCACATTGCAGACGCCGAAGGCTGCTGGTTTACTGACGGCGCAGGCCGCCGCTATCTCGACTTAAGCGCGCAGTTAATGTGCGTCAACCTCGGCCACAAGAATCCGCGCGTGATTGAAGCCATCGCCGAACAGGCGCGCGAACTGGCCTATGCCGCTCCCGGCTTTGCCACCAGGGCGCGCGCACGGCTGAGCGAAAAGCTGCATGAAGTGCTGCCCGAAGGTCTGACCAAGTTTTTCTTTGCCACCAGTGGCACTGAGGCCAATGAAGCTGCATTCAAAATTGCGCGCATGGTTACCGGCAAGACCAAGATCATCTCGCGCTACCGCTCTTATCACGGTTCCACGATGGGCTCGATTGCGGCCACCGGCGACCCGCGCCGCTGGGCCATGGAGCCAGGCGGCAAAGGCGCCGGCTTCATCTTCGCGCCGGAGACAAACTGTTACGATTGTCCCATTCGCCACAGCTATCCGGGTTGCAATATCGCCTGCGCCGACTACATCGAGCACATGATCCGCAATGAGAGCGATGTGGCCGCGATCATCGTCGAGCCCGTTGTGGGCACCAATGGCGTGCTCGTTCCGCCACCCGAATATCTGCCCCGCCTGCGCGAAATCTGCGACCTGCACGGCGTGCTCCTGATTGTCGACGAAGTGATGGCCGGCTGGGGCCGCACTGGCAAGTGGTTTGCCGTGGATCACTGGAACGTCAAGCCCGATATTCTGGTCACCGCCAAGGGCATCACCTCAGCCTACGTGCCGCTGGGCCTGTGCGCGACAACAGCAAAGATCGCCGATTACTTTGAGGAGCACTACTTCTCGCACGGTCACACCTATGAGGCGCATCCGCTCACGCTCGGGCCGGCAGTTGCAACGATCGAAGAGATGCAGCGGTTGAAGCTGGTGGAGCGCGCCGCTGAGCTCGAGCCTTACGTGCGCGAAAAACTCGAAGTAGTCAAGGCGAAGCATCCGTCTGTGGGCGATGTGCGCGGCCTGGGCCTCTTCTTTGCCGTGGAGATTGTGAAGGACCGCGCAACGAAGCAGCCTTTCAACACCATGCGCGACAAGGTTGAAGGCAAGCCGCTCGTCGTGGACCAGATTGCCGCGAAGATGATGGCGCAGGGAGTTTCGCTTCAATCGTGGGTGAGCCACTTCGTCATCGCGCCGCCGCTCATCGTAACCAAAGAAGAGCTGGATCTCGGCATCGCTGCCCTTGACGAGCATTTGGCGATTGCCGATGCTCTGGTCGAGTAGCGCCGGCCTCCGGGCCCTCGCCCTCATGCCTGCACCACAACTCTGCGAATTCTCCCTACGCCGCCTCTTCCGCGCTGTCGGTGCAGGGCTGCGGTGCGGCAAGCCACATCAGCGCAATATAAATCGCGCCTGCAGTGAAGAAGCCAACAAACCATGCGTAATCGTAGAGATAGTGCAGCCGATCCACAGCCAGACCGATTAAGGCGATGGCCACGCCAGCAACCAGAGCAATGATCGCGCGCGGATTGATGCCCTTCGTGTAGTAATACACGCCCTCGCGATGATAGAGCGAGTTCACGTCAAGCTCGGTCTTGCGGATCAGGAAGTAGTCCGCGACCATGATGCCTGCGACTGGCCCAAGCAGGCCAGAGTAGCCCACCAGCCAGCCGAAGATGTATGCATCGGGCGTTGCCAGCAGCTTCCACGGACACATGGCCAGGCCGAGAAACCCGGTGATGACGCCGCCCGTGCGGAAGCTGATGAGCCGCGGATAAAGATTCGAGAAATCGTTCGAAGGCGACACGACGTTCGCGCCGATGTTCACATTGAGAGTGGCCACCAGAATCGCGATGAGCGCAATAAAGGCGACCACAGGCTCGTGAAAAGCGCCGATCAGCGCAATCGGATTCCAGATAGGGTGGCCGAAGAGAACCGTCGACGCAGACGTGACCGCGATTCCAACGAACGTGTAAAGCACCATGGCCACGGGAAGGCCAAATGCCTGGCCCCACGATTGCGCGCTCTGTGACTTCGAGTAGCGAGTGAAGTCGGGGATGTTGAGCGCCAGCGTGGCCCAGTAGCCTACCATCGCGGTCAGCGACGGAAAGAAGACGCGGAGAAACTCGCCCGCGGAATGGAACTGGCTTGGCGCGGAGAGCATGGCGCCAAAGCTGCCGGCCTTCATACGCACCCAGACGAGCAGAGCCCCGGCCATTACAAACATGAAGGGCGCACCGAACGCCTGCAGGTGCCGGATGGATTCCACGCCGCGCCACACCACCACCATGTTGAGCAGCCAGAAGCCCAGAAAGCACACCCACAAAACGTCTTTGTTCGTTGCCACGGCAGGCCATATCACGGCCAGCATCGCGTGAATCGCCGTTCCTCCGATCCACGATTGAATGCCGAACCAGCCGCAGGCCACAATCGCGCGCAGAATCGCGGCCAGGTTCGCCCCGCGCACGCCGAATGGCGCGCGAATAAAAACCGGAAATGGAATTCCATACTTTGCCCCTGCGTGAGCATTAAGC
>JBAUCP010000470.1:0-2757 GCA_049677625.1 Occallatibacter sp.
GAACGAACCAGAAACAAGACCGAGCACGAACAAGGGTGCCCCAGGTCTGGATTTTCAGACCTGGGAAAGCACGAACTTCAATCCAGCCGCGACAAGAGGGTGCCCCATCCTTTCAGCAGTTTCATCGCGGAAAGGGTGGGAAACCACAAACCTCAAGCATCCGGCAATGAGACCCAGCACGAAAATGGGTGCCCCAGGTCTGGATTTTCAGACCTGGGAAACCACGAACCTCAGTCAGCCGCGACGAAAGGGTGGGAGAGCACGAACCTCAATCCAGCCGCGTGAGATAAGCAGTGCCCTCGTTCAGTTGCAGGTGCCGCGCAATATACTCAGCCATCTGCCGGTCGTCCCCCTCGGGCCGGATGCGCACCCAATAACTGTTCTCGCCGGGAAACTCGATCACGTTCGAGTCGGCATAAGTCCGCAGCAGCTCTTCCTTGAGCTTGATAGCCTCGCGCTCGGAGTGGAGCGCGCCAATCTGCACGCACCAGCGCCCGCCGGAGTTGATGGATTTGGGCGTCTCGTACACGTCAATGCGCACCAGCGCCAGGCCGGCGCGGTAGATGCCCGTGGCTTTGGCTGAGGCAATGGTCATGTCGAGGACCCGGTCTTCCACAAACGGGCCGCGGTCGTTGATGCGCATGGCCGCCGACTGCCCGGTAGTAAGGTTCGTCACCTGGATCAGCGCGCCCAGCGGCAGGGTGCGGTGCGCCGCGGTCATCGCGTAGTCGCTGAAGACCTGCCCGTTCGCAGCTTTGCGGCCCTGGTAGGGAGCCGTATACCAGGTGGCGTAGCCCTCCTGGGTCAGAATCGGCCGGTGGGTGGCGATGTAGTCAAGATCGTCCGCGGTCACCCCGCCTGGAGGCACGGGCGTAATGGGAATCCGTCCCGGCGGCGGGACCTGCGTCTCAGAGACCGCCGGCGGCGGCGCGTAAACCGGCTGTTCCGGCGGAGGCGGCAGAGCCTGTGGAGGCGGCAACTGGGCCTGATTACGGTGCCGGCAGCCGCTGGCGCCGAGCAGCGCCACGACCAGCCCAGCCAGTGCGGCCAGCCGGAAGCCAATCCTCGATTGCCCTAAATTCCTTGTGTCACACAACTTATCCGTATTCTTGGCGCTGAGACTGGGAACCGCGGATTGGAGCCGGCCCGTTCTGCTCAAGATCGTGGATCCTTCGGCCCGCCTGCATTCTGGTCCATGCGATCGGCCAGATTTTTGAGCGTATCGGCCATGGTGCGCATGGCGGAGATCGACTCGCGGCGTACCTGCGGGATGACCGCGTCGTTCACATAGGCCGCAGCGTGGCGTAACTCCATCTCGATCAGCTCGATCGCCTCTTCCAGGCGGCGGCCTACTCCACCGGGGCCCGGTGGAGGTGGTGGCGGGGAATATGTGCTCATGACAGGAACCTCTGCCCGCCAGTCTGTGGCAGGCAACACGCCTTCAGTCTGCTGGACGTCAACCGCGGCGTCAATGCCCCAACAGGGAGGGGTGCCGCAAGTGTCACTAGTATCTTGATCTAGTGATTTTGTAATCGTACCCATGAGCTTGGGTGCCCCAGGTCTCGCTTTTGAGACCTGGGAAACCGCAAATCTACGCGGTCATGGTACTAGCGCAGTGTCCTTAAAGGATGTACCGCGACAGATCCTGATCCTTCACGATGGACGCGACCATCTGCTTCACGTAAGCGTCGTCAATGTGGAAAACCTTCTCCGGGCCGGAGGCGGTCATGCGCTCCTCGTAGGGCAGCGGCGTTGACGACTCGTTCTTGATCGCCTCGGTGAGCGCGGCGGCGGCCTCCGGGTCCGGTGGCCGGCGGGCCACGTCGGGCGCAAGGAAGCTCACATCTTCGAGCACCCGCTCCATGATGGTGTGCAGGCGGCGCGCGCCAATGTTTTCCGTGGCCTCATTTACCTTGAAGGCGAACTCGGCCATCTCGCGCAGCGCCTCGGGTGCAAACTCGAGGCGCACGCCCTCGGTTTCAAGCAACGCCGAATATTGTTTGGTGAGCGAGGCCTTCGGCTCGGTGAGAATGCGCAGAAAGTCGCCGACGGTGAGCGACTGCAGCTCGACGCGAATCGGGAAGCGGCCCTGCAACTCGGGAATCAGGTCGCTGGGCTTGGAGACGTGGAACGCGCCCGCGGCGATGAACAGAATGTGATCGGTGCGCACCATGCCGTAGCGCGTGTTCACGGTGGTGCCCTCCACGATGGGCAAAATGTCGCGCTGCACGCCCTCGCGCGAGACGTCGGGCCCGTGGCCGCCCTCGCGTCCGGCGATCTTGTCGATCTCGTCCAGGAAGATGATGCCGTTCGACTCCACGCGCTCTACAGCCGTGCGGTTCACCGCATCCATGTCGATGAGCCGGCCCTCTTCTTCCTGCACCAGGTAGTCGAAGGCGTCGCTCACCTTCATCTTGCGCTTCTTTGAGCCGCCGCCAAAGATGTTGGGCAGCATGTCCTTGAGGTTCATCTCCATGTCTTCAAGGTTCTGGTTGGAGATGATGCCGAACTGCGGCGTGTTGCGCTCGCGCACGTCCAGCTCGACCATGCGTTCGTCCAGCTTGCCCTCGCGGAATTGCTGGCGCAGCTTCTCGCGCGAGCGCTGGTGGCTCTCGGTGCCGGGCAGCGTGAGCTGACCCTCCTGGCCATGCGGCGCGGCCGGCGGCGGAGGCAGCAG
The DNA here is from genome assembly GCA_049677625.1 of Occallatibacter sp. Taxonomy (GTDB): domain Bacteria; phylum Acidobacteriota; class Terriglobia; order Terriglobales; family Acidobacteriaceae; genus Telmatobacter. Next base: position 2,678 of record JBAUCP010000470.1, read on the forward strand.
CACATCGAGCAGCCGTTCTTCGGCGTTCATCTCCGCCTTGTCTTCCACCTCTTCCAGGCGCTCTTCGCGCACCCTGTCGA
>JBAUCP010000471.1:0-1983 GCA_049677625.1 Occallatibacter sp.
GCGGCGTACGCATCGCTGCCGAGCAACAGTCGCAACGGAGGGTTTCGCTCCTGGGTCAGCTGGATGATCACCTGAGCTGCCTTTTTCGGACCACCAGGCTGCTTCCCGTTGTAGTTGCGCTGAAATCTTGCGGTAGCTCCAACAGTCGTGTCGTATGCGGGATGACCTTCGCTCAGTTCGGTGGAACTCCCCGCGAAGTCCGTGCGGAACCCACCGGGTTCAACAATTGTGACCTTGATGCCGAGTGGTGCTACTTCGCGTGACAGCACTTCAGAAAAGCCTTCGACACCCCATTTCGCCGCCGAATAAGGCCCACGTCCCGGAGGGCCGATCCTTCCGCCCACCGACGAAAACTGAATGAAGTGGCCTGATTTCTTTTCACGAAAATACGTAAGAGCTGCCTTGGTCACAATAATCGTTCCGAAGAGATTCGTTTCGATCTGTGCCCGGAATTCCGATAGAGGCGTGTCTTCGATGGATGAAAGATTGCCATATCCCGCATTGTTGATGACCACACCCAGCGAGCCAAATAGGTCGATCGCCGACATTACCGAGTTTGCGGCTGCCGCTTCGTCGGTAACATCCAACGCGAAGAGCTTGACCTGATCACCATATCGTTCCGGCAGATCAGCCAGCGACTCAATGCCCCGAGCTGTCGCCAACACCTTATTGCCCGCGGCAAGGCCCGCTTCAACAATTGCGCGGCCCAGACCACGAGAGCTGCCGGTGACTAACCATACCTGCGCCATTCATCCTCCTGTATCGAAGCCCGACCACACGGATATTCTCGCCGGATATTATGGAGAAGCTTCTCAAACTCAGGAGTTGGATGCGCGATGGGTATACGAACGGACTTGTTAGTTACGGAGGAAATCGCCGAATCTTCAGATCTCAGGGCGACTCCCTTCGAGTTCGAGAGAGCCAAGAGGGTTGAGGCGGCGCTCTCAATTCTCGAAGGCAAATGGAAGATCGTTATTCTGAACCGACTCTTCGCGCGCCCTATCTGGCGATTCTCTGAGCTTGAACGCGCCGTTCCCGGCATTTCACAACGTATGCTGTCGCAACAGCTGCGTCTCCTTGAGAAGTGCGAGTTGGTGAAGCGAACCGTTCATCCTCAATTTCCGCCAAAGGTGGAATATGAACTCACCGAGTTTGGGAGAACGCTCTGTCCGGCGATGAAGACGCTCGTCGATTGGGCGATGATCTTCCCCAAGACCCGAGAAACGTCCCGGTATCAACCGAAAAAGGCTCGAAAAGCCTTTTAGTGTTTTGAGTGCAGGAGGATGCCCCCTTCCTGCACCTTTCCCCACGCTGCTTTGGAAGAACTCGGACGCGCTTCTTCTGGGCGGTTTATATTGAGGCTGTTGCCCGAACGGAGGTGAGTGTGGCTCGCAAGCAAGATCTTCCCACGAAGCCGCTGTTGGCACGTCCCGATCACCACCGGAAGTTCTACGGCGCGAATCTAGCCGAGGTGTTCCGAACACCGGCATATGATTGCTCCCTTAAGAACGAGTGTGGCGTGCCCGACTTCGCGCTCACCAGGCTCAAGGGTGGCTCGATGGAGATGCAGCGGGCGCCGGCCTATCCTGAGGACCGCGCCATGCTCATCTGCGTGGCTTTAGCTCCAACTCCGGTTGACCGGTGGCGCGCACGAATCGCCGGACAAGATGTCAGCGTCTCTCATTCGATCGCCTTCGCAACAACGGTAATCGATCTTATGAAGCCGATGGAGATGTGGGCGGCAGGTCCGTTCGACTATCTACACTATTACGTGTCGCGCGATCTGCTGGACAGAGTTGCAGCAGACAACAGGATTGCACCAGTTGATTCGTTTCGGATGGTCTTCTTTGAAAGGGACCTCGTCGTCGCTCAATTGACCAAGACCATCCTCAATCAGGTGCGCAATCGTGAACCGCTCAACATGCTTGCACTAGAAGATGTCTCACTTCTTGTGAGCACACATCTTTTGCAACACTATGGAAA
>JBAUCP010000472.1:0-2022 GCA_049677625.1 Occallatibacter sp.
AGTCTGGCAGGCGCCAGTTCGCCGCCGAGAGCGGCCTCTCACCCCGAAGTATGCGTTGCCAATTCGATTTCGAGGTGAATTATGGCCCAAAGACGGTTTCCTCGTGTCATGCTGTCGTATATCTCCCTGGTTTTGTTAGCGGCCGCGGCGCCCTGCGGCGCAGCCAAGAGCAAGCCCCCCGCAAACGGCGATAGCGGTTGCGGCACAATTGCGGGGAGGCTGATCGATAATAACCGTGACCCGGTATCTGGTGCAGTGATCGAACTGGAAGGCCAAAACGGGCAGAGCCTTGTTGCAACCACAACCTGTCCCGGCCCGTTCACGGCGACGACGAAGGACGACGGATCTTACCGCCTGACCGGAGTCCCCGTTGGCCGGAGCTATCAGCTCATGGTTTCGGGCTCGGCCGTTAAAGCACTGCCTACGTCCAACAACGCAGTGCCTCCGCCCCCTCCACAGACCGGCGCTAAGGCTGAAATAGCGACCGGGGCTCAATCTGCCCCACCCTCAGAGAACGTTCCGATAGGCGTCCAGGAGGGCCAAATAAGCAACCAGCTGCTGGAGCAGAAAAGCGGCGGGTTGACGACGGCTACGATACTCCCGAACTCGACTATTGACTATGTATCCGTCACGGCCCAGGCAGTTGCCGGCCCCATGGGATATGTTCTGACCCCCACCATGGGCGCGGGGACGACCCAATCTTTGAACTCGCTGCAGCAAGCGCTGGTTGCCAGCCAGAAATACAACTTTCCGTCGATTGTCGTCTACATCTCGGCGACCCCGCTGGTGAACACGGATGACCCCAATTCGACCCCGAAGTTCGAGGAAAACCAGGAGACCAAGCTAAACCCTACATGGCTTGACACGTCGTTCACCCTTTCTTTCTTCGGGCACCCCGAGGGCGCGGACGCAAGCAAGGAAGTGGAGCTGCCGAACGCCTGCGCGGACGGCAGCGTACAGATCATCGGGATCCTGCCGCAGCAGACGACCACCGCGTTCCAAAATTCGCCCGTCGCAGATGCTGCCGCCGCGGTGAGCGCCACGGCTAACGCGCTGACCTCGGTAATGCCCGCAGGCGCCACTGTCAGCGCGGCGACAAACGCGCTGAACGTCCTCTTCCAGGATATCTTTCCTCCCAAGCCAATCGCCTACGAGTATTCCCATCTCAAGGACAGCTGCAATTTCGGTTGGTTCTTCCGGCAGAATTCAAAGGCCGGGCTGCCCCAGGGCTCCAATTCGCAGTCCGAGGCTGGGGAGGCCTCGCTCCTCGGCGTTCAACAGGGAATTGTGCTGCTCAAAACCGACAGGAAGATCACTCGAATCGAGGTGACCGGCCGGTCGCTCTCCCAGTGGAGCCAGGCTGCTGTTGATTACTCCGCTAATGCGAAAGCTGATAACGACGCGAAGCTGTTCATCGCACAGGACAGCGCGGCTGGCCAGATCAAGCTACCGGATCGCGCTAACATCGACTACGAGAATCTCACCGACTTATCGATGTTTCCTGCGCTAATTCCTGAGTGCGAAGCAATGAAGATTCTGCGCATGAGTTGTTACAAAACGGATGGAGAGACACAAGACCCGGATCAAATATCGAAATTTGAAAGCTTGGTCGGTAACTCGAACATCGTTAACACCAACCCTCAGAGTGCAACCGACCCCGACCCCAAGAAGAAATATGTCACTAATAAGTCGTTGACGGCATTTCTGACCGCCTCGGGCACGCCGCCGCAGACCGCACAAGCCGCAGCGCAACCGGCCGCTCAGGGCGCAGCGACACAGGCCGCCACTCCTCCAGGGCAGCAACCGCCATCTCACTAGCGGGGCTCCAAGTCCCACAAGAGAGCACAGCGATCTTGTTGCTGAGAGGCCCCCGCGCCGGGTGCCCCAGGTCTTCCGCCGTGGCGGACCGCGGCGGAAGACCTGGGATAGCACGAACGGGATGAAACTTCAGTTCGGATCTGCTCCGCAGCTTGGTGCCCCATCCTTGCGGCGTCCGCCGCGGCGGACCGCAAGGGTGGGAGA
>JBAUCP010000473.1:0-2730 GCA_049677625.1 Occallatibacter sp.
TGTCGGACACGCGCTCGATGGGGACGTCGATAACCTCCGGGAGCGAATGATCGGCGCTGAAATGTTCGGGCGCCCGGTAAGCTACGACACCGGAAGCGACTCCGTGGTACGGGTCAGGGCCAGCGAAGTTCGCAAAAAGCTGGCGCAATACTATAGCGAAACCAAAGAAGATAGAGATGAAGTCCGCATCGAGCTGCCGAGCGGATCCTACGTGCCGCGCTTCCACTTCGAACCGCAACAAGAACCAGCCGGGGCACCAGCATTTGTTTCGAAATACTCTGAGAATCAGCAGAACGGCGGCGCTGCGGTCGCCGACGCCAAAATTGGATCTCAAGACCGGCGCACAGGTTTCAAGCGTTTCCTGTCTCCTCGTTTTGCGGCAGCTGCTTTCCTCGCGCTTTGCCTGATTGCCCTCGCCGGCTACTGGGCTGCAAGAAAGTGGAAGAACGAACCCGGCTCCCCCAAGGGAATTCACGCCATCGCTATTCTGCCCCTCGAGAATCTTTCCGGTTCTCCCGATCAGAACTATTTTGCCGACGGAATGACAGAAGAGCTGATCAACGACCTGGGGCAAGTGTCGACGCTGCGTGTCATCTCTCTCACCTCTTCAATGAGTTACAAGGGCACGAAGAAGACGCTGCCCGAAATTGCCCATGAGCTTTCGGTGGACGGAGTTGTTGAGGGCGGAGTTCTGCGCGAGGGGAATCAGGTGCGGGTGAGCGTTCAGCTCATCGACGCACGAAACGATCGCCCCATATGGGCTCATACCTATGTCCGCGATCTCTCAGGAGTTTCCTCCTGGCAGGGTGAGGTGGCGCAAGCCATTGCCGACGAGGTCAGCAGCGATGTAACTCCGCAGCAGCAGGCGCAACTGACGCGCAAGAGTTCCGTGGATCCGGTGGCCCAGGACAACTATCTGCACGGAATCCTGTTGCGCGAGGCCGACGACTGCAAGGACGCAATTGCCGATTTCAATCGCGCGATTGACAAGGATCCATCCTACGCGCAGGCGCACTCCGCCCTGGCCAGTTGCTACGGCATGCTGGGCGAATCGGGGCGCATGCCGTATGAGCAGGCGTTTGGCCTGCAAAAGACTGAAGCCCTCAAAGCCATCGCGCTTGACGATTATTTGTCCGAGGCCCACGCCGAATTGGCCAACACTGCCATGACGCTGGACTGGGACTGGCCCGTTGCCGAGGCAGAATTTCATCGCGCGCTTGAGCTCAATCCAAATTCTGCAACAAACCACGAAAAGTACGCCTTTTATCTGGTACGCACTGGACATCCCAATGAAGCTCTCGCCGAGATTCAGCACAGCGTCGATCTCGATCCGGTTTCAGGCAGCACCTTTCACGCCGAAGGATTTGTCTACTATTTTTCGCACCAGTACGACCAGGCACTTGCCGTAGCCCGAACAGTGCGCGGCCTCAAGATCAATCTCTCTGACTGGAACCTTCTAACCGGTGCAAGCTACGCTGAGAAGGGCATATACAGCGACGCCATCGCAGCATTTCTGAAGTCGGGCAATGGCGCGTACGCTCTGGGCCATTTAGGCAATGCCTATGCGCGCGCGGGCCGCAAGCAAGCCGCCCAGGAGCTCATCACCCAGCTCGAAGAAGATGTAAGAAAGCAAGGCGTGGGCCGTTACGAGATCGCGCTCATCTACGCTGGACTGGGCGATAGCCGGGATGCGTTCAAGTGGCTCGACGACGCTTATCGCGCGCACGACGTGGGCCTTGTCTATCTCAACGTCGATCCCTGTCTCGATTCGCTGCGAGGGGACCCGCGCTTCGAAGACCTGGTACGCCGTGTGGGCCTCACAAAACAAAACTGATTCGCCTTTAAGGCAGGAAGTAGGTTGCGCATCTAGAATTGCTCCTTGGATGCGTCAAGGATTTTGCTGCAGTTACCATGCAACAATTTCGAGATGGAAAGATCCCTGTCCTCCGCAAAAATCACGTACGTCTTGAAAAGACAGGTCTTTCCGCCCGGTCCGCCTGATGTCTGTCAATTGCCAAAGTGCTCCGTTGATAATCGAGTTGATGAACCTTCTCAGGCTAGTCCGGTCCGCATTTGACGTTCCCAAAGATTTCGCAAGCGATGTCGCGGAGATCGTTCGCTTGGGTCTCCGTTCTCGAACAGCTTTAATTGCCGAGAATCTCTTTCTTCGCATACAACTGGCGTTCTACCAGGAACGAGAAATCCGGCCACGGCGCCTGACCGATGCGGCTCGGCTCTCGTTGGTCCTGTGGTCACGGTTCTTTGATTGGAAGTCTGCTCTCATAGTCGTCAAGCCCGCAACGCTGATCGGCTAGCATCGTAGGTCATTCCGGCTATGTTGGAAATGGAAGTCGCGGCCGGGCAGGCGGCCGATCCCGCTTGACCTCCGCCAACTTATTGTTCAGATGGTTCGCGAGAATCCGACCTGGGGAGAGGAGCGAATTGCCAATGAGCTAAGGCTGAAGCTCGGTATACGTGTGTCTCCCCGGACAGTGAGAGCCTACTGGCCATCCGACGGTCCGCGATCCCATCGGAACTCGCAGAACTGGAATATATTTGTCCGTAACCACGCCCGAGCGCTGCTAGCGTGTGATTTCATGGTCGCGGTTACTGCTCGCTTTCAAAGCCTCTATATTTTCGTGATCATGGAGGTCGGATTCCGCATAATCCTTCATTGCAAAGTGACTCCTCACCCAACCGCTCGATGGACGATTCAACAGCTACGCGAAG
>JBAUCP010000474.1:0-6844 GCA_049677625.1 Occallatibacter sp.
GGTGCAGGCTATCTTCCAGTTTGCAGCTCAGTGCGTGGCCGTTGAGCTGCTGCGCCGCCGGAAGCTTCTGGCGGATGACAGCTACCGTATGCCTCTCTATCCGCTGCCGGCGGCGATTGCGCTGCTCGGATGGATATACATTGCCCTCAGCAGCGGACCGCGCTACGTCGTCATCGGGCTGAGCGTGGCGGCCGTCGGCGCCGGGGTTTATCTCACCAAGGCAAAGTTTATGCGGGAGTGGCCATTCGCGGCTGTATGAAGACCTACGATATTGCGGTTGTGGGAGAAATCTACGTTGACCACGTCCTGACCGGCTTCACCAAGTGGCCGCAGCCGGGCGAGGAGGTATTTACAAACGAGTATGTGCAGGAGGTCGGAGGAGGGGCGGCGATAACGGCATGTGCACTGGCGCGTCTGGGGCGCTCGGTGAGCCTTATCGGCGTCATCGGCGAAAAAGAGATGCCGTGGATCAGCCAGCGTCTCGCGGCCTTTGGCGTATCCAACTCGGAGCTGCACGGCGGCAAGGGAAGTACGGGAGTGACGGTGAGCGTATCGAGCCAGGTAGACCGTTCGTTCTTCACCTACGTGGGAGAAAACACGCGTCTCGAAGAACAACTGGCTGGAGCGTCGATCCTGCGGCATCTCGCCGAGGCGCGCCACGTTCACTTCGCCATGCCCATCACCGCGCGCCTCGCGGAGAAGCTGCTCACCGGCCTGAAAGCTCAACACTGCACTGCATCGCTCGATGTGGGGCATCAGGCCGAATGGCTGCGCAACCCGGCGAACCGCGCCACCTGTTCCGCGGTGGATTACCTGATGCCCAACGAACTCGAGGTAAAGATGATCTGCGATGGAGACGCATATGCCTATCTCGACTTCACGCGCAGAAATCACTGGCCCAGCGGGATCGTGAAAATGGGCGCCCACGGCGCCATCATGCGCAATGGAGACGGCACATTGCACGTCCGCTCCACGCAGGTGCGGGTAGTTGACACCACGGGTGCGGGCGACGCATTCAACGCGGGATTCATCGATGGCCTGCTCGACGGGCAATCCGGAGAAGAGTGCCTGCGCCGTGGCTGCGTATGCGGCGGCCTGTCCACCCGCGTGGCCGGCGCGCTTGGCGGGCTGCCCACACGCGACGAAATGAAGAAATGCTACGAGGAGAATTATGGGTAAGGTGGCGTGCATCGGCGGCGGCGGCGTGCGAACTCCGTTGGTCATCTTCGGCGTGAATGAGAGTGCACGCGATCTGGGTGTGGATGAAGTCGTTCTTTACGATCTGGACATGGAACGCGCGCAGATGATGACCGCTCTCGGCCAGGCCGTGGTGCAGCGCGAGGAAGGCGCGCTGCGGGTGCGCGCCGCAGCCACGCTTGAAGATGCGGTTGAGGGCGCGGACTTTGTCCTGAGCAGCATTCGCGTCGGCGGCATTCCGGCACGGACCAGCGACGAACAGACCGCCATTTTGCACGGTTACCCTGGGCAGGAGACTACAGGCCCGGCCGGGATGGCCATGGCGCTGCGCACCGTTCCGGTGGCCGTGGAGCAGGCGCGCACGGTTCATCGGCTGGCGCCGAAGGCGTGGCTGGTCAACTTTACAAACCCCGCTGGACTCATCACGCAGGCCATTCTGCATCACACGGATGCGCTCGCCGTGGGCATCTGCGATACGCCATCGGAGCTGCTGCACCGCATCGCCGGCGCGCTTGGGGCCGCGCCCGCCGAGGTGCATTGCGAGTATCTCGGTCTCAACCATCTGGGATGGGTGCGCAGGATCGAGCTGCGCGGCCGCGATGTGACCGGCCAGGTGTTTGCCGACGACCGATTCCTCGATCAATTGCACTCGGCGCCCATGTTCGATCGCGAGCTGATCCGCAGCCTCCGATTGATCCCGACCGAGTATCTGTATTTTTATTACTCGCGGAGCCGCGCTCTCCACAACCAGCGCGCGCACGGCAGCACGCGCGGCGTTGAAGTGGGAAAGCTCAACGAAGATCTTTTTCGGCGGCTTGGAACTCTGTTGGCCGCGAACGATAGCCGCGGCGCGCTGTCTGCTTACGTGGACTATCTTAATGTCCGGTCCGGCACCTATATGCTGCTCGAGTCGACCAGCGAAGACGGATTCAGGAAAGCTGTGGGCCAGGGCGAAGATCCCTTCCGCGCGGCCAACGGATACCATCGCATCGCGCTGGATGTGATGAAGGCGTTGCGCGGCCAGCAGAGCCGCCGCCTGATCGTGAATGTCCGCAATCGCGGATGCATTGAAGAGATCGATGAAAACGATGTGGTGGAGGTCCCCTGCCAGGTCGGCAGCGGCTCCATCGTGCCCGAGTCCTGCGGCGCGCTTCCCGCAGCCGTGCGCGGGCTCGTGCTCGCGGTAAAGGAGTATGAGCGGGCCACGATTGAAGCGGCGATTACCGGATCACGGCAGCTCGCCCGCAAGGCGATGCTGCTGTATCCGGCCATCGGCGAGTGGGAGCCATCCGACGGCCTGCTGCGCGACCTGCATTTCGGAAAGTAGCACGCTGCGAACGAATACGCCGGGTGCAGTCAATGGATGCGGCGCCCGATCGGTCACTGCTCTAGGTGCCTATGAAACCCAGATAGGGGTTGGAGCCGAAGTTGCCGAAGTTCGGAAATACTTCCCTGATCTGGCCGTCGGAAAGCCCAAACCAGCGCGCCAGCGTACCTGCGTACTGCTCTACCGCAGTGGTTGGAATCAGCCGTCCCTGGCCGAGGTCGTTGACCTGATTCGTGCCGATCACGGGGTACTGTCCATACATATCCTGACCCTGAACCGCGCCGCCCACAACGAAGTGGTGGCTTCCCCATCCGTGGTCCGTGCCATCGCTGTTGCTGGTGAGCGTCCGCCCAAAGTCCGAGATCGTGAAGCTGGTCACCTGGTTACCGAGCCCCATCCCTGTCATCAATCCGTCGAAGTACTCGAAGGCTTCCCCGAGCTGCGTAAGCAGCGTGGCAATTTGCTGCGCCTGGCCGTCGTGCGTATCGAAGCTGCCGAGCTGCACATAAAAGATCTGCCGCGTCACGCCCAGACTGGCGCGCCCGGCGATGATCCGCGCCACCGTCTGCAGCGAAGCCGCCAGCGGGTTATCATTCAGCTTCATTGACGTGGGGTCAAGATACTGCGGCGGATTGGCCACGCCGCCTACGCCCGCGGGCGGCATCGCGGCGGCCAGTATCTTCTGTGCCTGTATGGACCGGTTGATCACAACCTCGTATTCCTTGGCAAAGAGGTTGTTTTCATCGGCGCTCAGAATCGAGGTGAGCGGATTGGTGGCCGCTGGCCCTCCAAACGGCGGCTGCGCCAGTCCGTAGATCGGGATCGGGCCCGCCGGCGTGCAGTTGAGTTGAAATGAGGTTTGCCCGGCGAGAAATAGCGCGTTGCCCGCAGTCGAAATGCAGGTGAACATGGAGTTTGAGTTCATGTTCATCGCTTCAATGGCGTCGGCAACAGCTCCGCCCCAGCCCACGCGCTCCCCGCTGCCCAGGTTCGAAGCGATCGCCTGCCATGCAGCTGTCTGATCGAAGTGCGAAAACAGCGAATCCGGCAACGGCACGGAGTTGGCGTTGATTTGAGTCTTCGTGGCCGGAGCGATGAGCGTGCCCGTGTTCGCGATAATTGCAGCGCGCCCGGCATTGAAGAGTTGTTGCACTCCGCCCAGGTACGGGTTGAGCGCAAAAGTGCGTCCGCTTTGCGGTGTCTTGAGCGTGATCGGCAGCAGTTCGGTTTGAGGATAAGCAAGCCCCGGAGCACCGGACCGCGCCTGCGTAAAGGCCGCGAACGATGTGGGATCGGTTGCGATTACCGAGCCGTGGCCGTCATTGCCACCCTGCAGGTAGACGCAGACCAGCGCACGATAATCCGTTCCGGTGCTCTCCTGCGCCATCGCGGCCAGAGAGTTGAGCTCCAGCATGAACGGGCTCGCATAAAAGCCGGCCATCGAGGCCAATGAAGCCGTCCTCAGGAATTGCCGTCGGGTGTGATGAAATTTGCACATGGCTGGCTCCCTATTGTTGCGCGCAGTAGTCTGCTGACGCCATCGTGAGATAGATTGCCGTCTGCACGCGGTTCAGAAGCGCTGCGTTGATGGCATTTTGATCGCCCGCCGGGATCGGGATCGAGGTGACGGCGGAAAGAATCTGATTGTAGAGCGTGCTGCTCATCTGGCCTGCCATCAGCATCAGATTGATGCGGTCCAGCAGTTGATCGGGCGTGGCGGCCAGTGACATCTCGGTTGCGTAGGACGAGAAGAGGTCAGGACCAGCCGTGGCCGTAGCGCCAATTGCGTTCTGCATGTAGTTGATGTAGCCCACGACCGACGACACATTGGTCATTTGCATCTCGGGGGCACCCAGCCCCGCCGCGGAGATGCTCGTGTTCGGAGGCACGTAGCCCGGAGCGAACCAGTTGAAGACCGTGGGCGAGCGCAGCGACATCTCGCCCAGCCCGTAGATCGGGTCTTCTGTAGTACCGACGTTGAAGGAACCGGTGCGCGACTGCGCCGTGAACGCCCGCGCCCACTCCGTGTAGCGAAGCAGCGCCTCCCGCACCTTGCCGAATTGCGGGTTGGCCACGTCTGTTGCGGTGTCGCGCGCCTCAGCGTCGGTCAGGATCGCCGTGATCACCGCCTTGAGATCCCCGCGCACGCCCTGTCCGTCATTTTCGAACACCTGCGCAACCCGATTCACATATGCGGGGCTCGGATTGCTCGTGACCAGGTGCTGGATCATCTGCTTCGAGAAGAAGGCGGGCAGATTGGGATGGTTGAACAAGGTGTCGAGCGCGATCTTGAGGTCGGCCGCGGGATCGGAGCTCCCCGCCGGAATATCGACGCCCAGGAATTGCTTTTCCACTGTCGAATGGTGGCTGGGGAACGGCTGCATCGGCAGCAACTCCTCCCCGTAGCCCGGACCCACGTAAATGCAGCAGTTCGACCACGCGGTGTCGCTGTTGTCTCCGGGTATGTTCCAACTGTAGCCTGTGAAAACCGCCGCCAGTCCCTCTACATCCGTGTTGGAATAAGTCGGGATCGGATTGCCGTTCCCATCCAGCTTCTGCGTGCCGTCGTCGTTCAGTTGCCACAGGCCGATGGTGAACAGTTGCATCACCTCGCGCGCGTAGTTTTCGTCCGGATCGGTGGTCGCATTTCCCTTGTCATTGCCCTGCATCGAGAGGAACTGGCCCATCATCGGGTTCAGTGTCACGTCTTCAAGAAGCTGCCTGAAGTTCCCGAAGACATCGGCGCCGAGCACGTCGTAGTAGTTCGCCTCGCCGCGAGGCATGTTCTGGATCGCGGTCGTGTTATCGCTCGATATCACCATCAACTGCGTCAGCTCGTAGACCATCCGCTGCCGCAGTTGATCGCTCCCGGTCAGCGCGTTCTGCCAGTAGGAGTCCTGCACCAGGCCTTCGTCTTGGTTGTTCTCGACAAAAAGCGCCGCATTGCACGTCACGTTCGTCGCGGCGCAGGGCGGATTGTTCACAATCAGCGCCTGCTCCACGCCCGGCTCCTGCGGGTTCGGCGGCATGTTGAATTGCTCGTTGAGCCATGCCGGATACCCGATCATCGAGAGGTTGCGAATCTCGGAATCGGTTGCGCCAAACGTTGCCTGGTCGAGGAAACGCGAAGCATCTTCGGGCGTGATAACCGGCACCGGCGGCGTGCCCAGCACCTGTGCGATCAGGTCGGCCGAGGCAGCCGGCCCGGGCGCCGGGTTCAATACCTGCAGGTCGAGGTTGCCGGGTTCAGTCAGGTCCACGCTCGCGGTCAACTGCGTGCCGCTATTGAACGTGGTGGGCGCCGGCGCTCCGTTCACCAGCAGCTGCGCACCTGAGATGAACTGCTGGCCGGTCAACACAATGGTGGCGGGCCCTGGGTTGAAGCTCATGGGCGAGGCCGCGGTCAGAATCGGGATCGGATTCAGTACCGAGATATTCTGTGCGATGGACACGGTCGGGTTATCGACGCTGGTTATCGTAAGCTGGACGACGTTGCTGGGCGTGGGAATCACCGCAGGCGCGGTGTAAGTGATGGAGCCGTCCTTGTTCGAGACAGCCGTTCCCACCTGCGCGTTGCCTCCGGCCACTCCGTTCACCTGCAAGGTCACCGCGGTGTTATTGGTGCCGTTCACGGTCAGCCCGAAGTTCAGGCTGTTGTTCACGCGCACATCCGTGCTGTCGCTCGCCTGCAGTTGCAGCACAACCCTTCCTGGACCAACAATCAGCGAAAACGGAGGTGCGCTGGCCGAACCCGGATTGGGATTCGTAACAGTGAGCGGAAAGGTTCCGGGATTCGGAGCAGCAATCTGCGCCACTAACTGGGTTCCCGAGACATAAGTGGTCGGAACCAGTGCGCCGTTCCAACTGATCTGCGCGCCATAAATGAACTGCGATCCGTTCACGATCACCGTGGTAGTGCCCTCCGCAAACCCTGAAGGCGTCACCGATGCCAAAACGGGAATAGGGTTCCAGATTGCAACGTTCACCAATCCCGGGGGAGCAGTGGGATACATATTGGATGTGCTGGTGATCTGGACGGTATCCGGAGTGGGAATGACTGCGGGAGCGGTATAAAGACCGGTGCTGCTGATGGTGCCATACTCGGCGTTGCCTCCGGGCACGCCATTCACATAAAAGGTGAGCGGCTCGCCGGCAGCCATCGACTGCGACGTAAGTTGCAGCGTTTGAGTTACACGGACCGAGCTGCCGGGCGCAGAGATGGCGGCGGCGCTGTCCAGATTGCCCAGCGAGTAGGAGTTACACCCGGTTATCAGTGTGGTAATGCAAAGGCAAAAGGCGCAAACAAGCACGGCCTTCGGA
>JBAUCP010000475.1:0-7376 GCA_049677625.1 Occallatibacter sp.
CCCCAGGTCTCGCGTCTGAGACCTGGGAAAGCACGAAACCAGCCCAGCCACTTTCAACTCAGCACGAAAATGGGTGCCCCACCTTCGACGATGCGCGTTCTGTGCGCATCGGCTAATGTGGGAAACCACAAACCCCGCGAACGTCCGCCGCGGCGGACGCTAACTCGCGAACTCGCTGCTCCGCTCACTCCTCGCGCAGCAAAATCAACGGATCAATCGACAGCGCCCGCTGCGCCGGAATCCACGTGGCCAGCAGTCCCAGCAGCGCCATGGCCAGAACCACGCCGGCCAGCACCAGCGGATCGCGCGGATTCGCCTCGTAGACAATGAACGCGAGTACCCGGCTGGCCAGAACTCCCAAAACAATTCCCGCCGCCGAGCCGAACGTCAGCAACTTGATTGCGCGTCCCAGCGCCGCCTGCAAAACCTCTTTGCGCTGCGCACCCAGGGCCATGCGAATGCCCAGCTCGCGCAGCCGCTTGCTGACCGAGTAGGCCGCCATTCCAAAGATGCCGGTAATCGACAGCATGGCGCCCATCAGTCCCAGAACGCCCAGCGAGACCGTGGCAATGCGCGAAGGGAACAACACTGCGCCCATCGACTGCGGCCACGTCTCTATGCTGACCGGCAGGCTGTCGTCCAGATCGCGCAGCTTGCCGCGCATGGCAGCGGCAAGTTGCTGAGCATCGCCGTTCGAGCGCACCACCAGGTAGGCCTGGCTCATGGGCTCCTGAAGCAGTGGAACGAACGCCGCCGGCTGCTGATCCTCGGTGAGGTTGAGATATTTTCCGTCCTCCACGATGCCCACCACTTCGATGCGTTTGATGGTGGTTCCCTCCGCCACCTGATAATGCTTGCCGACCGCGTCTTTTACCGAGCCAAAGACTTTTCTGGCAAACTCCCGGTTCACCACCGCCACCAGCGGCGCGTTCCTGTCGTCCTGCCACGTAAAGGTCCTGCCCGCCAAAAGCGCAGTGCCGGCCGCCTGAAAATATCCGGGTGAGATGTTGAACCAGTCCGCGACGGCCGCGGCGCTGGGCGGCCTCAGGTCCTTGGCCTGGTCCGTGAACACGTTCCAAGAGTTCTCGCCTCCCGTCAAAGGCGCCCAGTTGATCGAGCCTGCCCGCTCCACGCCGGGAATCGTTTCCATCGCCTCGATCATGCGCCGCTGCATGGCCGTGGCCCGGTCGCCGCTGTAGCCAGCCATATCGAGATTGGATTCCGCCAGCAAGACATGCTGCGGATCAAATCCAAAATTGCTGTGCATGGAGCGCAACAGCCCGCGCACCGCGACCATGGAGGAAGTGACCAGGACCGCGCAAATCGCAATCTGCGCCACCAGCAGCGCGTCCCGCAGCGTCACCCGCCGTCCGTACGCGCCCGCCGAACCAGCTTTCACGATCTCGTACGGATTGGTCCTGAGCACCTGGCGCACCGGAACAATCCCGAAAAGGAAGCCGCTCACCAGCGCCAGAGCCAGGGCGACGAGGTAGACCTTGGCGTCGGGATCGGCGGGCACATGCAGCGGAAACTGCGGAAATGGCTGCCACACGCTGAGCCGGCGCAACAGCGCCACGCTGCCCAGCAGTCCCACGGCGCCCCCGGCCAGCGAAATCAGCGTGGCCTCGGTCAACAGTTGGCGCAGAATGCGACTGCGGCTCGATCCCAGCGCCAGGCGCAGAGCCACTTCACGGGAGCGGTCGGCCGCGCGCGCGGCAAACAGGCTGCCCAGGTTGGAGCACGCGGCCAGCAGGATCAGCCCCGCCAGCAGCATCAAGGCGATCAGAAATCCGCGTATCGGCCGGCCCAGAAAATCGCCGTAGAGACTCGGCCGCGCCAGAAGGAACTGCTTTCCGCCATCGTCCGTCGGATATGTCCTGGCAAGATCCGAGGCAATCGAATTCAGATCGGCCGTGGCCTGCGCCGGAGTCACTCCCGGCTTCACGTGTCCCATGATCTCGAAGATCCAGTTAAGCCCGCGCGTGGTTAGATCGAATTCTCCGTTGATCTGCGGCTGGTTCACCATGGGCACAAAGAAATCGGGGCTCAAGAACAGCAGCGTCCCTATGAAGCCGCGCGGCGCCACCCCGATGATGGTGTAGGGATGCTTGTTCACCTGCACCACGCGGCCCACCACGCCGCGATCGTCCTCGAAATGGCTGTGCCAGTACGCGTAGCTGAGCACGATATACGGGGCGCTGTTCACGCCGCGCTCGTCCTGGGAATGGAAGAAGCGGCCCAGATAGGGCTGAATGCCCAGCGCGTCGAAGTAATTGCCGCTGGCTGTAATCACCCACACGCGGGAGGAATTTCCGCCCGCCTCCATCCCGGCCTCGGACAGGTTATAAGCGATCAAGCCGTCGAAACCGCGGTTGCGGTCGCGCAGATCCAGATAGTTGGGATACGACTCTTGCCCCGCGTGATCGTCCGGGTGCTCGAGCCCATAGAGGCTCTCGGCATGTGGCACATTCAGTGGCCGCAGCACAATGCCGTTCAGCACGGAAAACACCACCGCATTCGCGCCGATGGCCAGCGCCAGCGTCAGCACGGCGGCAACCACGAATCCCGGCGACCTGCGCAGCACGCGCGCGCTGAAACGCAGGTCCTGGAACAGAACCTGAACGAAATTCCCGCCCAGCGCCTCGTGGCATTCCTCTTTGTACCGCTCGCGGCCGCCGAACTCGATGCGCGCCCGGCGCTCCGCCTCGGCGCGGCTCATGCCGCTTCGTTCCAGATCGTCGGCGCGGAGTTCTATGTGCGAGCGCAGTTCTTCGTCCACGTCCTCGGCGATCTGCGCACGGCGAAAAAACTTTGCGTGAAGAGCGCGAAAGTACGATAGGAAGCTCATAACTCCTCCGAACGTGCGGCCAGGGCGGAAGCCACTGCGGTGGCCAGGCGGTTCCAACCCTCAGTCTCCTCGCGCAGCCGCTTGCGCCCCGCTGAGGTGAGTTCGTAGAACTTGGCGCGGCGATTATTCTCCGATGTCCCCCAGGTCGCTTTCAAAAGCCCCTGCCGCACCAGCCGGAACAACGCCGGATAGAGCGCGCCCTGCTCAATCAGCAGCGCCTGGCCGGAGATTTGCCCAATGCGCAGCAGCGCCCCATAGCCATGCAGCGGACCCAGAGACACTGCCTTAAGGATGAGAAGATCGAGAGTGCCTGGAAGAAGCTGAGCCTGGTCCGTCACGGAATACTCCTAAGTTGCTTAGGAGATTAACCCGACTCTCCTAAGCTGTCAAGGAGAAAACTTCGCCCTCGATTTCCCCTCCCCGCAATTCCCGAAGTACCCCTCCCGGCCAAGATGTCTTATGCTGTTAACAATTCCTTCTTGCTTCGGTCGCTCAAGCAGACAAAATTCAGATGACTTCAATCGTTCTAGAAGTAGACGATCTTCGGGAGCAGTATCTGCGGGAGATGGCGCTGGTGCGCCAGACCTGCGAACGTACCGGCGACGGCACCGCGGCCATCCGCCGCCGCTCCGCCGTGGTTGACCGTATCCTCATTGAAATGTGGCGCCGGGCCTTCACAGGCCTGCCCGCTCTGAACGTTTCTCTCCTCGCCCTGGGCGGTTACGGCCGCAAAGATCTCTTCCCCTACTCCGACATCGACGTCCTGTTCGCCTTCGGCGACGAAAAAACCGAGGAGCAGTCGCGCGAGGCGGTCCGCGCCATTATCCAGGGCATGTGGGACATCGGCCTCCGCGCCAGCCCCTGTTCCCGCACCGTGAAGGAAGCCGGCCGCTTTGAAGCCGACAACCTCGAGTTCACCCTGGCCACGCTCGATCGCCGCTTCCTGGCCGGCCAGTTTCCGCTCTACCAGCAGCTTCACCAGGTCACATTCCCCGGCCTGGTGCTGAGCGAGTGGACCACCATCACCCAAAAGCTCGGCGAGATCGCGCGCACCCGCCACGCCAAGTACGGCAACACCATCTTCCACCTCGAGCCCAACCTCAAGGAGTGTCCCGGCGGCCTGCGCGACTACAGCCTCGCCGTCTGGTTCGCCGTCCTCTTCCATCTCAAGGAGACCAAGGAGTGGCCGCGCCAGCGCGGCGGAGTCTTCCAGAGCGCGCGCGGTGACGCCGAGGCGGCCTTCGACTTTCTCGCCGCCGCCCGGTGTTTCCTTCACTTCCGCCACGGCCGCGACGACAACACGCTCGACTGGCAATCGCAGGACGAAGCCGCGGCCCGCTCCATCGGCCTGGAAACACGCGGCACCGCCGACCCCTCCTACTGGATGCGCACCTACTACCGCCACGCCCGCGTCGTCTATCGCCGCGCCGCGCTGCTCATGGAGCATCTCCCCGCTCCGGTCAGCTTCTATCGCCAGTTCCGCCGCCGCCGCGCGCCCATCGCCGGAACCGACTTCCTCCTCGACCAGGGCCGCATCGACATCCAGCCCGGCGCCCAGTTCAATGACACCGCCGCCATCCTGCGCATCTTCTCGCTCATGGCCACCCACGGCTACACGCTTTCGCAGGCCGCCGAAGACCGCATCACCGACGCCTTGCCGGTTCTCGCCATCCACATCCCCGAGGGGCCCTATCTCTGGAATGCGCTGCGCGAAGTGCTGCTCGGCCCCCACGCGGCCCACGCGCTCAGGACCATGCACGCTCTCGGCGTCCTCGAGATGCTCATCCCCGAGTTTCATGGTATCGACGCTCTGGTCATCCGCGACAGCTACCACCGCTACACCGTCGACGAGCACACCTTCCTCACCATCGACAACGTCCACGGCCTGCGCACGCCTGCGCACGAGTACGAGCAGCGCCTGGCGCAGCTATTGCCTGAAATCGACCGCCTCGATCTCTTCCTGCTCGCCCTGCTGCTCCATGACACCGGCAAGGCCCGCCGCAACGGCGAGCACGCCGGCCAGAGCGTCGAGCTGGCTGACAGCTTCCTCGCCCGCCTCGACTTCGACGCCGAGGAGCGCGAGTCCGTGCTCAAGCTCATCCGCCTGCATCTTGAAATGTCGGTGGCCATGCGCCGCGACATCTTCGATATGGAAAACGTGCGCGCGTTTTCTGAAAAGATCGGCAGCCCGCAGTTGCTCAAGATGCTCACCCTGATGACATTCGCTGACATCAAGGCCGTCAACCCCGACGCGCTCACTCCCTGGAAGGCCGAGAACCTCTGGCAGTTCTACATGTCCACGGCCAACTTCATGGACCGCTCCGTCGACGAAACCCGCTACCACGCCGCCATCGATCCCACCCTGCTCAACCGCATCCGCTCCATGGTCCCCTCCAGCCAGTACGACGAGTTGAAGCACTTCCTCGAGGGGCTTCCCCAGCGCTATCTGCAAACCCGCCTGCCCGAGCAGATCCGCAGCCACTTCCGCATGGCGCTCAACCTCGACCAGGACCCCGTCCAGCTCGATCTGCGCCCCAACCGCCAGCTCTACGACCTCACCGTCATCACCCGCGACCGCACCCGCCTCTTCGCCGATGTGGCCGGCGCGCTCGCCGCCTGGGGCATGAACATCGTCCGCGCCGGAGCCTTCTCCAACGACGCCGGCGTCATCGTCGACAGCTTCCACTTCACTGACATCTTCCGCACCATCGAGCTCAACCCCAGCGAGAAAGACCGCTTTCTCCAGAACATCCACGACATCGTGGCGCAAAAGGTCTCCGTCCAGCAGCTTCTCGAAGCCCGCCGCCACTTGAACCACCCCGCGAACCTCAAGGTCGAAGTCCCCACCCGCCTCGAGTTCGACTCCGATTCCTCCACCCACTCCACGCTGCTGCAGGTCGTCGCGCAGGATCTGCCCGGCCTTCTGCGCCAGATCGCGCTCACGCTCTCCACCCACCAGTGCAACATCGAAGTCGCGCTCATTGACACCGAAGGCGAAACCGCCATCGACGTCTTCTACCTCACCAGCCACGGCGCCAAGCTGCCGCCGGAAGCCCAGCAAACCCTGAGCTCCGACCTCACCAGCGCCCTGGAAGCCATGCGCGCCCCCGGAGCATAAGGTGGGATACCACCAACCCTCCTCCAAAGCTGTCATCCTGAGCGACCTTCACTCAGCACGAACATGGGTGCCCCAGGTCTCGCGTCTGAGACCTGGGAAAGCACGAAACCAGCCCAGCCACTTTCAACTCAGCACGAAAACGGGTGCCCCACCTTCGGCGATGCGCGTTCTGTGCGCATCGGCTCAGGTGGGAAACCGCCAACCCTGCCCCAATCCGTATCGTCTCTTAGTTCGCAGCTACCGCTCGCCGATCGGCACATTCTCCCAGAACGCGTTGCTGCCGGTCTTGAGCGTCTTGTAGCCGTGCTCCGGGTTGAAGTAGTGCGTAAGCATGGCGCGGATGGAAACGATGTGCGTAACCGCATTGGCCATCTTGGAAAACTCCGCGCGCAGTGACGGAGGAGCGAGCCCGGCAATGGCGGTGTCGCCGATGTTGACCGAGTTCTGGCTGATCACCGTGCCGTCGCCCAGCGAGCAGGCCACGTGGCCGAAGACCTTCACCGGCGTTTCAAAGTAGACCGTGCGCCCCGCGGGAACAATTACGTCGCCGCCGTTGCTTGTATCGCGGATCAGGTTTTTCTGCCCATCGTGGTCGATGACCGTGTCCCAGCCCACCTGCGAGTAGATGGGGAAGAATGCGTTGCCGTCCTTGCCTTGCAGCTTGTTCCACAGGTAGCGCTTGCTGATGGCGCCCGCCTGGAAGGCCCAGAAGACGCAGCCGTTGTAGCAGTTGAACGGCTTGTCGATGCGGTAGACGCCGCGAATCGCGTCCGGCGCCTCGTAGTTCACGTTGTGCCACTTGGGCATCTTGTCGATGTTGGTTTTGGCGCTGTTGGCGACCATGGCCTCTGTTATACCCGGCAGAATGAACCAGCTCTTCATCTCCTCGATGAGCGGTTGCTCCGAGCCTTCGGCCAGGTTCTTGACCCGCGCCACCTCGCCGTTGCGCAGCGCCTGGTCGTTGATATAGAGCAGCGCCAGCAGCATCAGGGAGCGCTTGGCCCGGCGCGCGGCCTTGGTCACCGGGTCGTGCTGTCCGATGGAAAGCGCATCGGAGATCGCGGCCTGGTTGGGTGCGGTCTGCAGCTTGCCGAAGACCTCGTTGCAATGGCCAGGCAGCAGGACGTTCATCATGTAGTTCTTGGTGTCGGTCAGCCGTTCGGCGGCGGTTTTCATCAGAAGGGTCCTTTCGTTTGCTCCCTATTGGGGCGTATCGGTGAGATTCTCTGGACAGGGGACGATCGATGCCGATTTTACTTCAGCCGCGGCGCCCCTTGCCTCAGGCTTTGCCGCAGACCATCGCCAGGAACTCAGAAATGCAGCACGGGTAAGGCAGTTTTCAGCAATCGTAAATTTTCCGAAAAAATTCCGGTTGACAGCTCACCTACACTTTGTGCTACAGTCAGTAAC
>JBAUCP010000476.1:0-15758 GCA_049677625.1 Occallatibacter sp.
CCGCATCCACGCCGTCCTCCCGCAGATTCCCTGCCGCCCCGAAGCGGCCGAGCGAGTGATCTGTCAGGGGCTGGGTGGTTTCGGGCGGATCGGCGGCCGATCCGGAGGGGCTGCCGGACTCGCCGCGCGCCAGCAGCGCCTCCACTTCCGCGCGCAGGTCTGAATCCACATCGCAGGCAGCACTCAGAAACGCAGCCCGCTGAGCCTCCGGTTGCGCGCGTGCAGCGGCAAATATCTCCGAGATACGGCTCCGGCGCGCAGGTATCATGACCATAGAATACAACCGTCATTCTGTGGCCGAGCTGCCATTGCACTCAAGGCCTGGCATCTCCGCCGAGCAAATCGAGCAGCAGGTCAACGTCCGCGAGGCCGGCCGGTCAAAGACATTCAGGGCATCGAGAACACAGGGATCGCCAGCGAAGGCGGCGCGGCGGTTTTGCTGAGGCGCTGCACGCTGCTATCCGATTCATGAAGGGGCAGCCAAAGTTTAGGGCGTATCGACCTATACTGGCACGACAGCGACGGGTCCATTTTTTCTCAGTTCTAGGAGTGAGGAGCGACGGATACCGGGTGTCTCCTAGCGACGATCGACAACGAAATGAGGAAAAATGGACCTGTCCCTTCGGGTTGCGGCGAGAAACCGGGGTCCCCAGCGACGACCCTTTGTCGCTGGGGCGGAAATCCGGCCATACTTCATTCTCGTCCTCGACGGTGGGCCCGCCACAGCTCGCCGCGGCGAGACTCGGCTTCGTCTCCGCCCCACGAACGAAGACCTGTCCGCGGGGGCCCCGGTCTGGCCGGTTTTCCCCTCGCAACGCTGCGCGTCAGAATAGTGTCGATACGCCCTTAGGCCTGCATATGGAATTGCAATCGCCGTACCTTCGCAAGTAGACTGAAAGTGCCCTGATTGGGTTCATGCGCGGTTGGAAAACCGCTGGAGCATCGAACGACGCAGATGACCGAGCGCCACGCACTTCTCAGCATGAATCACAAGCAGGCAGCGGTGAAGCAAATTGCCGGGGACACACGCGCCCTCCAAACCGGTAGTGGCGGCCGGACGGCTTCCCGAGCATCTGGCAAAGTGTTGTAAACAAAGCGGAGAGGTGGCAGAGCCCGGTTGAATGCACCTGACTCGAAATCAGACATAGTCGCAAGGCTATCGGGGGTTCGAATCCCTCCCTCTCCGCCATAAACTTCGTATATTCATAGGTTTACAGCCCTTCCACTACCATTTCGCCGCTATCGCCTTCGGCTGGCAATTCCCGTGTGTGCCCAATTTTGTGCCCACCTGAGAGATTTCCGAAGGCTCTCTCAATCGCGTCAGCTTGTGGGTGGGTTTTCCGCAACCATGCGGAAGATGAGATCGCGCAATTCCCTGCTCACCCATTTTCTTCCCGCCCGATTCCGATGACGCGAGAGCCATGTCCAATATAGCTTGAACCCGGTCCGATGCCAGCGAACAGCGGTCTCAGGTTAAACCAGGATCAACACCCGCCGCCACCCAGACCAAAATCGCCGTAGCATCACCCGGAACAATTTGTCAGAAGCCGAAATCCGTGGCTGCGGACGCCAACGTTTCCAAACAGCAAGCTGCTGTCGAAGAGCCAGATTTTCCAAGAGCAGATCGCGGCGGGAACGGAAAGAGCGGAGAATCAGAGCAGAAAGAAGCCTAAGCGAGCGCAGCATGAGAGAATTTTTTGCGCGCGGACGAACACAATTCACCTGTCTGATTCAATGGCAGATCACTATTTTGGCGAGGCACACCTGCACATTTACGCGATTGAGCGGGTGAGGCCTTCGGCGTGCGTATTTGCTTTGACACGCTCCATTACGCTACAGCGGTTCCACAATTGCTATACCTCGAAGCCACTGCTGCAAAGTGGCATTTTCCTTAAGAAAATGCCACCTTCCCAGAGTCCAACAATGGTACATACATTGTGGAACCGCTCTAATTGTCGAACCCAACTTCCGTGAGTTACTGCGTGCTAGCGCTGCACCCGTCGCAACACCAATGATGGACTGGGTTGCGGACGCGAATTCGGGCCGCGCGAAGGATCGGAGCCATCGGGAGCGGGACCAATAGCCAGGCTCTTGTCAGCAAGTTCAACTGGATTGGGGCGAGGACGCTGTGGCGAGCGGAATGAGCGTACGAGTTCCATTCGGTCGTTATCGACCGTCCCCGAGTATGTCGTCTCGCCAACCCTGAAGCTGACATTATTACCATTTGCCGAACCCTCTTCGACCGAGATCGCGGAATCATTTCCACCCGCCCAACCGAATCCAAAGCCCTCAGCTGAACCACTCAGCTTCGAGCCTTGCTGTGAGAGTGTAAGAATCTGTGCGGTCGATTCGCCTTCAGGACGCCAAAGTCCGCTCGCTCCCCCACCTTGCGGAATTTCGCGCCCCCATACAGCTATCTGAGGGCGAAGGGTTGTTGTCTTTGTGTTGATAGCCAGCGTCGCCGGTGAAAGGCCAGGGGAACTCGCTTCAAAAGTAATGGCTCCTGCGGTCTTTGTCGATTGCACGATGGCCATGCACAGGCCGCCGAAAGCCTTGCGTGAAGACCCCTTGTCTGAAGTTTGATTGGTAGGATCACCGTTGCCCGTCCCAATGAGGTTGCCTGCACCTTGAATCTTGAAAGCAATCTCATTGTCAGTGATGGGAACGATGCGACCACTGGCGTCGTGAACTTCAACTGTGAACATTGCAACGTCTTCACCATCCGCATTGATTACCGTTCGATCTGCGGAGAGAGCGATGACTGCCGGAGCGCCGGTTGTCTCGCGGCGCGTGGTGAGGGCCAGCTTTCCACCTTTATAGCCGCGGGCCTCGAGCGTGCCTGGGGCGTACTCAACATTCCAGGCCAGGTGATGGTCCTTCTGCATCTCCTGCATCCCAAGACTTTGGCCGTTCAGGAAGAGCTCGACTTTATCCATATTGGAGTGGACCCAGACTGCGATCTTCTTGCCTTCGAAACCAGGCCAGCTCCAGTGAGGAAAGATGTGAAGGACGGGACCCTGTGTCCACCAGGACTGGTAATAGAAGAATGTGTCTTTGGGAAAACCGCAGGTATCGATGATTCCGTATTGAGAGCTGATATTGGGCCATCCATCAGGCGATGGCTCGCCGCGATAATCAAAGCCGGTCCAAACGAAACCACCGGCCAACCAATCCTGCGCATCGCAAAAACGCCACCAGCCTTCAGCCGAAGCGCGCCCCGTAGTGGTGTAGGGGTCGTAGGAGCTAACAAATCCTTTGTCAGGATCGGTGATGTAAATTCCGCGTGTGCAGACGGCACTCACGGTCTCAGTGCCGATCACCGGTCGATCGGGATGAGCTTTATGGAACGCCGCGGCCTGGGGGTCTGCGTAGTTATAGCCAATGACGTCGCAAACAGCCAGTCCACCAGTGCCGACCGCACCGGTCGGCGCGATGGAAACAGGTCGCGATCCATCGTGATGGGAAGCTACTGCCTTCATCGCGGTCAGGATTCCGACGCCTCGCTCAGAATTGGCAGTGCCTTCTTCGTTGCCCATCGACCACATGAAGACGCTGGGATGATTTCGGTCGCAGCGAATAAGATTCTCAAACTGCGCGAGGCCTTCGGGGTTCGAAGACATCATGCGGGTCTCAGCGAAAACCAGCATGCCTAGCTCATCGCAGGCGTCAAGCAGTTCAGGAGTGGGCGGATTATGCGAAGTGCGCAGCCCGTTGGAGCCCATCTCTTTGAGCTTACGGATGCGGAAGTACTGAACTGAATCCGGCAATGCTACTCCAAGACCCGCGTGATCCTGGTGGTTGCAAGTGCCCTTCACTTTTACGGGGTTTCCGTTAAGCAACAGGCCACGCGATGGGTCCATTTCAATGGAGCGGATACCAAAGCGGGTCACATAACGGTCGGTCACATCGCCACCGGAGCGAACATCGGTGACGAGAGAATAGAGATGGCGTTCTTCGAGCGACCACAGTCGAGGCTGGTTGATCGTGATTTTCTGTTCAACTGCCTGCTCGCCACCAGTGACGATCGAGACTGAGGCTGTGACGGATTTGCCCACTTCTTTTCCGTCTGGATCGAGAATGGTAGAGACAACGCGGGCATCCCTGGCCTCGGTCGTATCGTT
Organism: Occallatibacter sp.; assembly: GCA_049677625.1. Taxonomy (GTDB): domain Bacteria; phylum Acidobacteriota; class Terriglobia; order Terriglobales; family Acidobacteriaceae; genus Telmatobacter. Next base: position 4,122 of record JBAUCP010000476.1, read on the forward strand.
CACGAGCTCCGTACGAATCGAGAGAGCCGCCGAACCCGGCTTAAGCTCGGAGCGGACAAAAGTACCCCACTGCTTGACGTGTACTGGGTTGGTCTTGACCAGCCAAACATGGCGATAGATTCCTGCGCCTTCGTAAAACCAGCCGTCGGACGAGGTGGCGTCGACACGGACAAGCAACACATTGCGGCCTCCTGGATTGGCGAACCCGGTGACGTCAAAGCGAAATGGGTCGTAACCGCCGCTGTGGCGGCCGATGTAGAAACCGTTCAGGATAACCATCGCCTCCCGATAGACGCCGTCGAATTCAAGCGAGATGTTCTTGCCCGTGTCGGCTTCATCGAGTTCGAAGACCCGCCGGTACCAGCCGACACTCGTTTCCGGATAGTCGCGGCCCAGCGGGTGAAAGCCTTTGCTCGCGAGCGCCGGATCATTGACAAAAGGTAATTCGACAGCCCAGTCGTGCGGCAGATCAATGGGCGTCCAGTCGCTATCGTCGAAGGCCAGTGAGCTGGCGGGCAAGAAATTGCCTGTCTTCTGAAAATTCCCCGAGCGGCCACTACCGAATCCGAAATCTTTGTTCGCATCGCAGGCGTGCCCGAAGTGGAAACGCCAGCCAAAATCGAGCAGCAAGCGTTGGCGGTCAGCGCCGGGTTCAGCGGCGCTGGACACGACCCCAGGCGAGGCGCTGGTTGAAAGCGCGCCCGCAGTTTCCACCGCGGCCGGAAGAGCCGCTTCCATTGGCTTCCACGGCTGCGCGGCCACCACCGCGGGCGCGAGCAGTGACGATTTGAGCAAATCTCGGCGAGAAAGTGGTTTCATTCCAACCTTTCATTTCACGATGCTTCGGCTTTCTAAGCTGAATCGGTTGTCATTTCAATTTCATTTGCCCCAACTGGGCTACGGACTCATCTCCACGACGAAGACTACTCGATTCCATCATTCCCGACAGGTGAAGATCGCGATCAAAGCGATCATGCGCTGCCGGGCATTAACTCAAGGCCAGCGCAACAAGTTTTCCAAGGTCGATCGGCGATTCCGATTCCACGCCGTGGGGCAATGCCGGTGAGACCACGATCGCCTGCTGGTGATCTTCAAACCACGCAAGGAAGACCGACTGCGAAGCGCCCGGCAGACGCTGCTGATTGATCCAGTGGTAGTAAGCACTCATATCGGCGTCAACGAGCGATCCTGCGAAGTCAAGCTCCGGCTCGGCTTGAGAGTCTGAGAGCAGATCATTCATGGGCCGCATGCTCTGCCGTGGCGCGAAACGAACGAGCAGAGTGAGAGGTTGCGCCCGTCGCAGGGCCTCGCGCGCCGACCACTGAGCAAAAGTGGTGCTGAAGATCTGGGTTCCCGAGCCCTCAGTAAGGATTTTCAGTTGAAAGCGATCCAGCACGGGATCACCCGCCTTGTCCATTCCAAGATCGGAGGGCTTCATCTCGGCGAGGTGAGTGCGCAACTCTTCAGGCCCCATGCCGGGACGCCGGATTTCTCCCTGCATATTCTTCAGCAGAGCCGCGCGTGCGCCGTCGAGAGCCTTGTACGACAGGCAGGTGATAAGGGAGCTGTGTTCGGCCGCTTCACCGCCGTCCACGTACCAGTGTCCATAAGGCGCCGGGTGGGCTCGCGCTCGTTCGCCAACTGCTGCAAGCAGGAGCTGTAGCGCGTTTTCCGCATTCAGCTTGCTGAAGTAGGTTCCATGCGCGCGGAGGTTACGGAAGAGGGGTTCATCGTAGGAACTGACGCCTTGTCCGATGATTGCGATGCCGAGTCTTATCAAAGGCAGCTGATCGGGCGGTGCCGCCGCCGCCAGGCGTGCGCCATAGGCCATTGCGGTCTCGCGAAAGGCATCCTGCTGATGTGTGCTCCAGAGATGGGCGGATTCCTGCTCCCCAAACCTTGCCGGCTGATTGACCCAATCGACGCGTTCCAGCGATGGCGAGAGTGTGATGTGCTCGAAACCACCAAACCAATCCTCGCGCTCGGCGCTGGAAAGAGAATTGATAATCGCGAGTTCCTTTTCGATTGCAGATCGCTCCGCTGGGAATTTGAAGTCGTAGTCGATTACCTCCCGCAGCAGGTTCGGCAAGAAACTTAACGGTAGCTGCCGAATCGCTTCCAGGTGCGCACAAACCAGCGTGCGCGCTTCGGGCGGGTAGTTGGCGAACAGTTCCGGTTTGAGATCGGAAGGCTGCATGCGGCCTACAACAACTCCTTGATCGGTTTTCCCTGCGCAAGATCCGGCGAAAAGCCCATGATCGCGCCGAGACTGGGGACGAGGTCTATGGATTGCATGGGTTGGTCATAGATCACTCCCTCGCGTACGCCTTTGCCGAGGGCCATCATCCAGGTAGTACGGCTGACGGCGTCGCCGGTGCGATGGTGTTGAAATCCATTTCCGCCGGCATCGTAGTCCGCATCGCGGCCAAAGTCGGGGAGGATGAAAAGCGTCGTATTGTCCTTGTATTCCGGCTCGCTTTGGACGGCCTTCCAGAGTTCAGCGCACAGCCGGTCGGTGCGCCGAATTCCTTCGATATAGAGCGAGTACGCGCCGGAATGGGCGATATCCATGTCGTGCATTGTGATCCAAAGCAGGCTCGGCGACTCCTGCTGCATCAAACGCTTCGCAATGTAGACCGAAAGCTCGTCGGGGCTCGATAGCGTACGCGCGTGCGCCATGAAGTCATCCACCGAGAGGCGCAGAATCCGATTCAACTGATCCAGTTCGAACTCTCCGCCTTCCAATACCGGCGTATACAGAGGATCTTCGTAGTTGTCGCGGAGCAGATGATCCAGATTGGGTCCCGAGCCGGACGTGGCCGCATTCAGCAGATGCTTGGGTAGAATGACCGTGGCTCCGGATCCGTAAGACCGATAATTGCTCGCGCCGATGCGATTAAAGCCATTACTCGGCGCAACCACCCATGTGTCAGATGAGGGGCGCCGCAAATCCTTACGAAAATACTCGAAAATAGTCGGGTGATCCGGCGGAACGGCAGCGAAGTTGTTGAGAGTTTCGTAGACACCGGTCGCCAGGCTCGCTGTCGCTACATAATGGCCCAGGATTCCCTGATTGGTCACGTGGGTAAAGAAGCTGGATTGCGGAGCGAGCTCATTCAAGAGGTGAGGAATATTTGCTTGCCCTTCAGGCGCAAACGTCTCCTGGTCTCGCGCGCCGCCGCCAAAGGTGATCACGATGACTTTGCGTTTCCGCTGCGCGCTTTCGCCGTGGACATAGGGGCTGGCGCCTGAAAGAGCCGACCCCAGGACAGCCCCCGTTGCTCCGCGCAGGAACTCGCGCCTGCTGAGACTCAGGCGCCGCGAGATGTCGCGAGGGCTTAGATGCCGCTCGGCGAAAATCCTGGTCTGCATATCCATTTTGAGCAGGGCACCCTGCTGAAGCACTCCGGCGCGGCACCCACGTGGCGCGCCGGAGCGTTCACACGTCTCTAATAATAGAGCTTCATTGCGAACTGGATCTGCCGGGGATTGTATGGGGCCCCACGGGTCGATCCGATTGCGCCGAAGGTTGGGCTTGTGTAGTCGCCCGAATTACCGACCGCGACTACGCCATTTCCACCGAAGTTTGGTTGATTGAAGTTCGGGTGATTGACGATGTTATAGAACTCCGAGCGGAATTCAAGCCTGAGCCTTTCGCCCATCTGGAAGTTCTTGAACATCGAGAAATCGAGACGATGGAATCCCGGTCCTGGAATCTGATCGCGCTTGAAGCCCAGTGCCGCAGCTCCGCTTACTGGCACGCAATTCAACACTGAACCGGGAACCGGCGCAATTTGTGAAAGTGTTCCTCCCTTTGGCACGGCCAATTGGCACGGTTGGGCAAAGGCCGCTGGGTTTCCGATCCAGAATGGATCATGAACGCCACCGGCTGTCTTCACCTTGATTCCAAGCTGTGGGTTCTGGCCGGGAATGAGAACATCGTTGCAGCCCGGCCCCGAGACCGTGCCGGAATGGCAGGCGAAGCCGAGCGGCTGCCCGCCCTGTAGAGTCAGAATCCACTGAGTGGCCCAGCCTCCCAGGAGCATATTCGCAAAGCCGCCGTGGTTCATGAACTGCCTGTCTTTTCCGAACGGCAACTGGTAGCCGCCGCTGAAGTGAACGACCTGGCGGATATCGAAATCGGACAAAGCGTAGTCGAACTTGGGACCCAACCCCGGAATAGCATAAGCGCGGAGCGTGTCCGCGTTAGTGCCATTCAGCAGATCGCCGCCGTCGGACTCGGACTTCGACCAGGTATATGTGAGCAGGAAGGTGAGGCCCTTCGAAGTCTGTTCCTGAAGGGTGGTTTGCAAGCCGTGATACGAGCTTACGCCGACGTTCGCCTGGTAGCTGCCGCCGCCGAAGTCTGGGAACGGATAACAACTTACGCTCGCTGGTGTAACCCCTCCAGGGAAATTTCCATAGGGACATCCGGTGCCGGTTGTGATGCCGGACGGCAGAAGCTGGGTCACGTTGTGGTAGCCCACGCCGCGCTGCAGATTGCTGTCATGTGTGTATACATATGCAGCAGTCGCCGACAGTGTAGGCGTGACGGAGTACTGGAAGGCGAGGTTTGCGCCGTAGGCGTGGGGCGTTTGGTAGTTGAACTGTAAGCCTTGCAACCCGACGTTCTTGGCGCTTACCACGCCTGGACTGAACTGCATGCAGGAGAAGCCGGACTCTAACACCGCGGTTCCGCCCGGACCGGCCGTGGAACAGCCCTGAAAAGCGGTGTTGAACCGGACCGGGGCCACCTGCGACACGACCGACGCGTGCGGGTCGGAGGGATCCGCAGTCACGCCGTATCCGAAGTTAAATACAAAGGGATAGTTCTCGCCGATGTTCGGTCCATACCCCTGGTTTTCAAACGAGTTATAGAACAGGCCAAATCCGCCGCGCCCGACCAGCTTGCGCGTGATCTGGTAATTGAGTCCAAGACGCGGAGCAAAATTATTCCTTTGCGTCTGCAGGAGTCCTTGTCCGTACTGGTTTGTTACGTCCAAGGTAATGCCATCGTCCGCCAGAAGATTCTGCATTCCTATGCACGTGCCTCCGATGCAGGAGGAATTCGTGGACAGGGTTCGATTGTCTTTGCCGCTGGCGGGAACGATGAACGTCGGATTGCCAAGACCATATTGCGGCAGGGCGCCGGGAACGAAGTTTGCCTGCCCGCCGTTTGTTTCATTAATGGGACCGAAGTAGTCCCAGCGGACGCCGAGGTTCATGGTTATCTTCGTGGTCATCTTCCAGTCGTCCTGGAAGTAGAAGGCGAGATACTTCTTCTCATCGTACGTTTTGTTGAGGTTCGAGGCTGTTACGCTCTGCGAGCCGCCGGAATAGCTGTAGCCGTTGGCGTCGTTCACCGTGGTGTAGGTGTTGGGTCCGTTGCTTGCCGAAAACGCAGTTGGCGGCAGCAGGAACTGAGCCAGGCCGCCCGTGGTTGCTCCCTGATTCGGAATATCCGTGTACGTGCCGCTGTATTGAAAATAGCCATGCGAGGCGACAGGCTGGAAAGTCGAGAACTTCGCATTCTGGAACTCGACTCCCATCTTGAAGCTGTGCTTGCCGTAAGTACGTGTGAAGTCGTCCGTGAGCTGGACGGTAGCGGTTGCTTCGTCCGAGGGCAGATACTCGTTGCTGCCCAGAGTCTGCAGGTTGGTGATGACGATGCCAGGCAAGCCACCGTTATTGTCTACCTGTGGAATGCCCGGGATTCCATAGTTGGCGGGAATTCCCGTCTGCGTGGAGACCGGTCCAGCGCGTGTCGTATGCAGATGAGCAAAGCCGGCGCGCCCCTGGTTTACGACGTTGGGGCTGAATACGTGCGTGTAGGCCGCCACCATCTGGGCCGATTTCGCGGTTTGGACGCCCTGCTGGAACGCACCGCCATCGGCAACGCCCTTAAATGGTCCGGGAATGAATTGCGGATCGTCGGAGTAACTGAAGCGCGCGAAGATCTGATTCGCGTCGTTCGGGTTGAAGTCTGCACGAGTGTCAAACGAATTTGCGTGTTCAAACAAGGCAGGGCTGGACTGATTGATGCTTGCCGGCGTTGAGGCGCTGGCGCCCGCATTGGCAGCGGGATAAAGTTGCAGCAGTTTCACCGAGACGGGATCGATGCGGCTGCCCGGAAGTATGTTGAGGTCGGAACAGGCTGCGAGGGTAAAGACCGCGGTTCCCGGTCCGCACTTGCTGCTGAAGGGATCGCGGACATAGCCGTCGGACCCTGAGTTGTTCGTCAAGCCGGATACCGGATCGGGCATCCCGTTGGGTACGAAACGGGTGGTGCCGGGGTCGAGAATCGTTCCTCGCTGAATGCTGCGGCCCAGGAGGTCCGTCCTGGCGGCTCCGGCATTCTGCGAAAGGACGTCCTGGAGATCGGTGAAAGCGGTACCGTCGATGGGGCTTTTTTGCTCATTCGCGGTCGGCACCTGTGGGTTAACCGAGGTGCCCTGCACGCGCCGCGTTCCCTGATAGTCGCCGAAGAAGAAAACTTTATTCCTGATGACGGGGCCGCCGATGGTTCCTCCGAACTGGTTGAAACGATATTCGCCCTTGTGCGGTGTAGTGGAGTTATCCTCGAACCAGTCGGAAGCATCGAGTTTGTCGTTGCGGAAGAACTCCCACACATCGCCATGGATCGAATTGGTGCCGGACTTGACGGAGGCGTTCAAGACCGCTCCTGCAGCACGGCCGAGCTGCGCGCTGTAGTCGCTGGTCTGCACCTTGAATTCCTCAATTGCATCCGGCGGCGGAAGGATCACGTAGTTGGTGCCGTTGAGGAAGTCCACGTTATCGGAGTTGTTGTCGATGCCGTCAAGCAGGTAATTATTTTGCGCGGGCCGCTCGCCATTGGCTGAGAAGGCGCCGGATGCGGCGTTGCCGCGCGTGTCCGCCTGCGGGGTCTGCATGCCCGCGCCAAGCTGCGCCAGAAAAGTGAAATTGCGGCCGTTGAGAGGAAGGTCGTTGACCTGCTGACGTCCAATCACCTGGCCCGTCGAAGCCTCCTCGGTTTGCAGCAAGGGAGGTGCCTCGGTCACTTGTACGGTCTCCGCGGCCGAGCCCGGCTTGAGCGTGACGTTCACTTCAAGCGCCTGCGCAACCTGAACCGTCAGGTTTTTCTGCGTCGTTGTCGCAAAACCCTTCGCGGTCACCGTAATGGTGTAGTGTCCAATGCGGACAGGCGAGAACGTGTATTCGCCGGTGGCGCCTGAATGCGTTTGCAAGGTGATGCCCTGATCCGTATTGACCAGCGTCACCTCCGCGCCCGGCACCAGGGCGCCGGTGGAATCTGTGATCGTGCCGGTTATCGATCCTTCGTCGACCTGGCCAAAGGCGAATTGACTTGGGAGCAGAATGAATAACGCACATAAGAGAGCGATGCCGAACATGGCTCTCCTCAAACCAGTTGCAATGCGGTCACTAACCATCCGAATACCCTCCGGTGCTGTCGTTCGTACTTTCAGTTCGACTAGCAGCTTATGGAATTACCTATCAAGCCATAAACATGACTGCAGCATCACCGGGGAAGATAAGAATGATTTGATCTTGCAGATGGTCATACTTTTGCCAGCCTACGAAGGTCGCACTCCCAGCGACTCTTGTTTTCCCTGGGGCTGGAGAACCCGCCCGCGATTTCCCGCGTTGAAGACAAGCGAATGTAGTCAGCGAATCGTCTCGCAAAAGGAATGGAGGGGTTAGTGCCAATGAGTTTGGGTTACTTATCGTTCTAGCAAAGCTAGGAGACGCTACTCTCCTCAAACTCGTTGCGTGGTGGTCACCAACCATCCAAATACCCTCCTGGTACGCCAATTGCTGTTTCCTGAGGGTCAAACTGCCGCGCAGAATCCGATCACCACTAGAGTGCGGAGAACTCAGTTGTAAACGGTTCCAGTCTTGTGGCCAGAAGCATAGTATTCACGTACGATCTTTGTCAACCAAAAGATTGAGGTGGATATTTTTATCTTGCGTAGCCCGCCCCGGCCAGTCGCAAAGGCTTCCTAATACAGATGGGCAGGCCTTGAGGAAGTGAAACGCCGGTTTTTTCGTCAGAATACGTTATTTTCTGGTTTAGCCATTTATCCCTGAGGGGCCTTGATTTAGATAAGTTCCCGGGTTGGCGGAGTGCGGTTCAAACCAGCCGCGGCTTCGTTGTTTTCACACGATGGTGAATCACGCATGGGGAGAAACCGATCTTGGTGCTATCCGCCTGGATGCTATGATACGGCCATCCTGCTTCTCCCAGGGTCTCGGAATGTCACGCCGCAAGGACAGAAGCCACCTCCTCACGCGCAGGGAAGTTTTGAAAGGCATGGCGCTGACGCCGGTGGCCTTTCGGGTCGCACCCCTCTTTGCCGGACCGCTTCTGCCGGGCTTTCCCAATGTGGATCCCAATGTAGGTTTAGATCGGCAATCTGGCATTCCCTTCGCTGATCTTCGCTTGACGCCTCGCTATCCGGCCAAGTCTCCTCTCGCCGATATCATTGCTCTCGTACCCCCGGGTTCCGACGCCTACATCGCCGAGAAGTACGCCGATGAGATTGGTTCTGTGCTGAAAAAGTGGAGCGATGCTCTCAAGGTATCTCCGGCGGGTTTGACGGTCCTGGCCGAATCACTGGATGAATCGATTGAAGCTTCGACACTTGTGCCTGCCGCGGAAACTGTGCTGCGCTCCGCCTATGGCATCGACACCGTCAGACGGCAGTTCGCGCCAGATCTTGCGCGCGGCCGCGACCGTTTTGTCAAGAATCTGCGAAGTTGGCTGGCAACAATCCTCCAAATCGAAACGGCCGAATTTGAAATCTTCCGCATCGAGCAGATCGCCGGCAGCCCGCTCGCCGTGCGTGCTGACATCCGCTACGATATGGTCTCGGCCGGCAGCGGCGCGCGCAAGGAAGAGCGCGTTGGTTCGTGGCATACCGAGTGGTTCCGCGGTGATTCGGGTGCCTGGAAGGCGCGCAAGTGGGAGGCGAAAGATGAGTCGATCGCCAGGGTGAAGGGTCCTGCATTTGTCGATGTCACAGCGCAAGCTCTGGGCGGTACCGAGTCCTACAACCGGCAATTGCTTCATGGCGCAGACTATTGGCGCACCGTGCTCGACGGCGCAATCGGCCTTGATGTCTACAGCAACAACGGTATCGCGGTGGGCGACTTCGACAACGATGGATTCGATGATTTCTACGTCTGCCAACCCGCCGGTTTGCCGAACCGGCTTTATCACAACCGCGGTGACGGAACCTTTGAGGACGTGACGGAAAAGTCCGGCCTGGGCATTCTCGACAATACGGCCTGCGCACTGTTTGCAGATTTCGAAAACAAAGGGCGCCAGGACCTTTTGGTCGTCTGCGGAACGGGCCCACTTCTTTATCTGAACCAGGGAAACGGCGATTTCCGCCTGAAGCGCGACGCATTCCGGTTTGCGCGCCAGCCGCAAGGCACATTCACTCATGCCGCGGTTGCGGACTACGATCGCGATGGCCGGCTCGATGTGTACTTCTGCACGTACATGTACTATCTGGGTCTTGACCAATATCACTATCCCATTCCCTATTACGACGCGCGCAACGGTCCGCCCAACTGCCTGTTTCACAATGAGGGCGACGCGACCTTCGTCGAGACGACCGAAGCCGCAGGCATGAACCAGGACAACGACCGCTATACATTCGCCTGCGCCTGGGGGGATGCTTATGGCAACGGCTTGCCTGATTTGTTCGTGTCCAACGACTTCGGGACCTCCCAGCTTTATCGCAACAACGGCGACGGGAAGTTTACAGTTGTTTCCTCTGAGGCGCATGTAGAGGGAGTCGGTGCCGGCATGGGCTGCTGCTGGTGTGATTTCGACAACGACGGCCGTCAGGATGTTTACGTTCCGAGCATGTGGGAAGCAGCTGGGCAAAGGGTCTCGGGACAGAAGCAGTTCCATGCTGCGGCGCCTGAGGGCATTCGCGAACTCTACCGCCGCCATGCGCGTGGAAATGCTCTCTATCGCAATCAGGGAGATGGTACCTTCGAGAACGTCGGGCATCAGGCCGGCGTTGAGATGGGCCGCTGGTCGTGGTCCGCGGACTTCTTCGACTTCGATCACGACGGCTATTCCGACCTCTACGTTTCGAACGGTTACATCTCCGGACCGGACAAGTATGACCTGGCAAGCTTCTTCTGGAGGCAGGTTGTGGCCAACTCTCCAGAGGATGCATCCGCGGCCCCGTCTTACGAACGAGGATGGGATGCAATTAACGAGCTGATACGCTCCGATTGCACCTGGCACGGGCACGCACGCAACGTTCTGTTTGCGAACAACCATGACGGAACTTTCAGTGAGATCTCCGGGCCATCGGGTCTGGATTTTCCTGAGGACGCACGCACCTTCGCGCTCGCGGATGTAGACCATGACGGCCGTTTAGAGGTAATCCTGAAGAACCGCAACGCTCCTCAGCTCCGTATTCTGCACAACGGGATGCAGGAGATCGGCGATTCAATTTCGTTTTGCCTGCGCGGTACAAAGAGCAATCGCGACGCCATCGGCGCGGCGGTCACCGTTGAAGCCGGCGAGCTGCGCCAGACGAAGTTTCTCCAGACTGGATCAGGCTTCCTCGCCCAGCACACCAAGGAATTATTCTTTGGCCTCGGATCGCACTACGGCCAAATTCGTGCCGCCATTCAATGGCCCAGCGGCCTCGTGCAGCACTTTGAGGATCTCCGTGCGAATCATCGCATTCAGGTGGAGGAAGGCTCGAACCGCTTCATTGCTGCGCCTTTTGCTTCCACATCGGCAGGCTACGCGCACGCCGGACCACTGTCTGCACCCGAACTGCTGCCACAAGCGGTCAACACATGGTTGATCGAGCCCATGAAGGCGCCCGGATTTACGTTGACTGATGCGGAACAGAACACACACGAGCTCGATTCCTACCGGGGCAGTTTCGTGCTTCTGAACTTCTGGTCTGCGGAAAGTGCAGAGTGCATCGAGCAACTGCACCTGTTCAAGCAAGGCATCCAGGCATTGAATGCGGCCTCGTTGGTTCCGGTCGCCGTTCACGTAGATGGCGCCGATGATCCTTCCGCGGCTCGATCGGCCGCGGGAAAAGAGCGTTTTTCTTTCCCGATCCTTTATGCATCGGCGGAGGTCGCGGGCATTTACAACATCGTCTATCGCCACTTGTTCGACCGGCGCCGGGATCTTCCCTTGCCGTTATCCTTCCTGCTCGATCGGGAAGGCATGATGGTGAAGGTCTATCAAGGGCCCGTCGCAGTGGACCAAGTGCTAAGAGACCTGCAATCCATCCCGTCAACCGCAGCCGAACGCATGCACAAGGCCCTTCCTTTTGAAGGGACGCTGGTGCAAGACGCATTTCTGCGCAACGACTTTACCTACGGCGTGGCGATGTTCCAGCATGGCTATCTCGATCAGGCTGCGGCATCGTTTCAGCAGGTCATTGCCACAAAGCCTGACAACGCGGATGCTTACTACAATCTCGGCACCCTCAGACTCAGCCAAAACAACCCCGCGCAAGCCGGTCCATATCTTGAACAGGCTTTGCGGCTGAAACCGGATTATCCCGAGGCCTGGAACAATCTCGGCATGATCGCTGCGCAATCGGGCAATCACGATGAGGCGATTCGCGATTTTCAGAAAGC
>JBAUCP010000477.1:0-4008 GCA_049677625.1 Occallatibacter sp.
ATGCATTCGGTGAGGATCTGGCGAATGATGCGGCCGCGCGCGGCGCCAAGCGCGGTGCGCAGCGCGATGTCCGCGCGCCGCGATGTGGCGCGCGCCAGCAACAGGTTGGCGATATTCGCGCACGCGATCAGCAGCACCACCGAGGAAAGAATCATCAGCATCTTCAATCCCTTGCCAGTCTGCTGTTGCAGGTTCTGGATGCCGCCGCCGGCGGGCGTCAGGACGACATGCTGCTTGGGAATGATGGATGCGCCGCCGTTCGCGGTGAGAATTTTGTCCGATGCGATCCACTGGCGCAACGCCGCGGAAATCTTGGCTTGAAGGGCCAGGATATTGGTTCCCGGCCGCACTCTGCCGATCGGGTAGAGCCAGTTGGACTCCGCGTGATGGAGGATGGAACTGTCTCCGCGAATATACGGTTCGGTGTTGAGCGGCACCCAGAACTCAGCGGGAGAATCGGTGACCCGATCACCGAAGAAGGCCGGCGGCGCAATGCCGATGACCGTAAACGGTCTGGCCTGGATGTAGATGGTCGAGCCGACGATCGCCGGGTCCGCCGCATATTCGCCCTGCCATGTCTGATAGCTGAGCACGACTGTGGGCGGTGAGGCAGGAGTATCGTCGCCGTCGGTGAAGAGCCGGCCCTCATATGCGCCCAGGCCCAGCGTGGTGAAGTAGTTGCCCGAGACGAACTCGCCGGTCATGGATTTAGGGAGCGCGTTACCCCGGCGCATGCTCCAATTCCATATCCCGGCCTGAGCCGCTGCCAGTTGCTCGAACTCCGGCGTGGCTCGTTTCAGGTACTGGTAAAGATCGAAGGAAAAGATCGTGTAGTCGCCGGTGTCGCTTGCATTGCCGGGAATGCCCCCCTCGACGCAGCAATCGTCGTTGTCGCCGATGCGGTAGAGTTGCGCTGGATCGGCGACGGGAAGCGACCGCAGCAGGATGCCGTGCACCAGCGTGAAGATGGCCGTGTTGGCGCCGATGCCGAGGGCCAGCGTAACGATAGCCGTAAGCGTGAAGCCGGGCGACTTGCGCAACTGGCGCAATGCATAGCGGATATCGAGAACCAGGTTGTTCATCGCGAGACCTCGTTTGCGGTTTGCTGCCGGTTTACTCGCTTCTGAGTGCCTGCATGGGCTCAATGGAAGCCGCGCGGGCGGCTGGAAAGAGCGCCGCAACCAGGCCCGCGACTACCAGGAGCAGGGCCAGGAGCAAGAAGCCGCCAGCCTCTTTTTACGCTTCCGGATAAATGGCCATGACGGCGAGCTTGCGCGCGGCCACGGTGAGCACAAGACCGGTTAGCGCGTCTGCGATGACCGTGTATGCGCGCCCATCCGAAGCTGCCGCCACGCGTAACGCACGTCCTGGGGAAACATGGCTCAGGCCTCCGCTTCTTCTTCGAGCTTCTTCTGCTCCTGCTCGCTGACCACCTTTCCGTCGAATAAATGCACCTCGCGCTGCGCGTGGCGCGCGAAGCGCGGATCGTGCGTGACCATGCAGATGGTCGAGCCCTCGCGATGCAGATCGGCGAGCAGATGCATCACCGCTTCGCCGTTCTTCGAATCGAGATTGCCGGTGGGCTCATCGGCCAGCAGGATTGAAGGAGAGCCGGCCAGCGCGCGCGCCACGGCCACGCGCTGCTGCTGGCCGCCCGAGAGCTGCGCGGGATAATGCCGCATGCGATGCGCCATGTTCACGCGCTCCAGCGCCTCTTTCACGCGCCGCTTGCGCTCCGCCGACGGCATGCCGGCGCGATAGGTGAGCGGCAGCTCCACATTTTCCTCGACCGTGAGGTCGCCGATCAGGTTGAAGCTCTGGAAGATGAAGCCGATCTCCTGATTGCGGATGCGCGAGCGGTCGCCGAAGCTCAGGTTTTCGACCGGATTGCCGTTGAGCAGGTAGCGGCCGCCGGTGGGCGTGTCGAGCAGGCCCAGAATCGAGAGCAGCGTGGATTTGCCACACCCCGACGGACCGGACATGGCCACGTACTCGCCGCGCGAGATGGTGAGATGAATGCCGGAGAGCGCATGCGTCTCCACTTCGTCTGTGTAGAAGACCTTGATCAGGTCTTCAATCTCAATCAATGTGCCGTTCGATGCCATTCCATCCCCCTTGTCAGTGAACAGTGATCAGTGAACAGTGATCAGCGGTCAGTGATCAGTTGTCAGTTTGCGATGCCGTTGGTTCCTGTTCCCTAGTTCCTATGTCCCTTAGTCCCTCGCTCATGCGCTTCAGAGCCTACTCGAGCCGTATCCGGTCCACGCCATCCCAGCGCGACATGTCGGAGAGAATCACCGTGTCGCCCTGGCCCAGGCCTTCGAGCACCTGAATGTCGTTGACCGAGGCGCGGCCCACCTTGACCGGAACGCGCGTGGCTCCCTTGCCATCGGGATCGATCTTGAACAGGCTCAGCGTCGAGTCTTCATTGCCCAGCGCCGGTCTTCCCACATAGAGCACGTTCGTCATGCGCTCGAGGTCGATGGTTCCATCCACGCTCAACTGCGGAACGGCTCCCGGCGGCAAAGGCCCATCCAGCATTACGTCAACCGTGCGCGTTCCGTTCACTACCGCGGGATCGATTCTGGTCACGTGGCCGGGAATGGCGCCGTTGTGGGTGTCGATGCTGGCCGGCTGGCCAATCTGAATGTCGCGCGCCTGGGTCTCGGCGATCTGCAGCGCGGCCTTCAGCTTGTCGCGCTGGATCACTTCGGCCACCGAGGTTCCGGCGGTGACGTGTTCGCCCACCTGCACCGGCGTGGCCAGCGGCGCCAACGTGCCGGTGATGGTGGAATGCACCTGCAGGTCATGCGCCTGCTTCTGGTAGAGATCGAGCAACGCCTGTGCCTGGTCGATCTTGGTCTTCTGCGATGCGAGCTGCACCGCGATCGCCTTCTGGTTCACGTCGAGCTGCTGCTGGCTGAGCTGGTGCTGCGTGGTGAGCTGGTCGGCCGTGCCCTTCGACTTATCGTAAGCCAGGCCGGAGATCACACCCAGATCGAAGAGCGCCTTGTCGGTCTGCGCCTGGAGCTGGTCCTGCGTATAGTCGGCGTTTACCTGCGCGGCAGCGGTCTTCTTGTCCATCAGCGTGCTTTCGAGCGTGGCCTGCAGGCTCTTGTAGTCGGCCTGCGCGGCCTTGAGCGCGAGCTGCGCGTTGAGCAGCTCCTGCTCGAGCTGCGGGTCGGCCATGTCCAGGATCACCGTATCCGGAGTCACCTGCGCGCCGGGCAGCACGCGAATACGCACAACCGTTGCGTCGGTCTCAGCCGGGATCAGTTCGATCGAGTCCTCGCGCGGCACCAGGCTGCCCGTGGAGGAGCGCACCTGGCGAACCAGCGGACCCTGCTTTACCGTGTCGGTCCAGATGGTTGAGCGATCCACTGTGGGCGCGGCCGGCTTGAGGCGGGAAACCGCGAAAGCCATAGCGGCCACCACCAGGATGCCGACGCCAACCCATACGGCCAGGCGGCGATTCTTCTTCTGCTTGATGTCAGGACGGGCGATATCCATTGCGCCCGTCTTGTAGCATCTGGCTTGCCACTGTGCGGCTGTTCGTACAGCCATGAAAGCAAAGTGTTTTGTGCAGGAGGTTTTACACCGGCGCCACCGCCGGGTGACCGTTTCCGCCTGCGCAGTGTTCGATTTCGGACACTGCAATTTCCGTTCGATGCGCGGACCCAAAGGGGAACAGCGAACCAGAGAGATACTGAAGTCACGGGAACAAAGGCCGGCGCAATGGTGTCTAAGTGACTAATTCCCTGCGGTTTTTTCGTGGTTGGCGCGGGACTCCGTCGTTGTGCGAGGTCAATCAGAAACTATGCGTGAATCCGGCTGGGCCAGAATTCTGTTGTTGAGCACGGTGGGGCTGATGGCCGCGAATGCTTCATTTTCCTCCGGCTCGGCAAGCGCAACTTCAGCGCCGGATTGGGAGAAAGCTGCCGGAGGCACGCAGGAGTTCGAAGTCGCGTCAGTGCGGCAGGAAAATACCGATGGGAGGCCATATAGCAA
>JBAUCP010000478.1:0-3215 GCA_049677625.1 Occallatibacter sp.
TACGTAGATCTTCGTGTCCGCGGGGACGGAAACGACGACGCGGCTGTTCGCATCGAGATTCATCACTTCGGAGTCGCCCGCAGTGCCGATGTTTTCAGCCAATCGCTCCCGTAGCATGTCGTCCTCGGAGAATGCGGCGCTTGAATTGTTGCCGGCCACTTCCGCAAGCACTGAGCCGAGGCCGGACGCTGCACGCACAAGGAAGTTCTTGCCCGTGTTTTTTCCGTAGACATTTCCCTTGATTGGGCCGAGATCGAGCCCCGTGCCCACGGCGTCGATCTTCTCTCGCGCGCCATCGAGCAATTCGATTTCGTCGAATTTGATGCTGACGAAGCCGCTTCGATCGGCCTGCTGCAGTTGGCCGTACACGCGCGCCCCGGCGGGAACAATGATTCTATCCCCAATGGCGTATGTGTATTCGACCACTGCTACCACGGGGGCCTGCACCGCGCTCGATATCTGGGTCTCGAGCTTGGCTTGAATACGTGTTCCCGGTGTGAGTTCCAATCGTGGTGTGCCATCGTCATCGCCATTGACCTTGGGTGCGGCGCCGACTTGGCTTTGTGCCAGGCTCCGCACGAAGATGAGCGATGGCTCCTTCAAACTGCTCTGCTGCGTTTGCGGTGTCTCTGCCGGCGGAGCCCCGCCGTAGGGAGCCGGATCTTCCCACTTCTGCTGTGTGTCTGCGAAGGAAGGCACTGCTCCCAGAGAACTAGCGACGGCCGGCTTTCCGGCGAATGTTTTGGTGGTTTCGCCACCATTTAGCGTGCGTGTGCGTCGAATGTCGCTTGGCCCAAGTTGACCGGTCGTGTTGTCCGGCGCTGGCGTACGTGGGGTGTCCATCAGCGGCGTCACGCTGCTTTTGGAGGGAGTCGCTTGCTCTTGTTTTGCTTGCTGATACTGAGACCCCTGTTTCACTGGAGCCGGCTTCCTCGGCGATTTGCCGACGACGGCCGTAAAGACGAAGAAGAGGACCGCAACGGCCAGTCCGCTGCCAAGAAGAATCAGCTTGCTCTTGCTGATTCCTTCGACTCCCTTGACGTCAGCTCGGGTCGCGAACTTCGGAGCGGGCTCCTGATTGCTATTGAGACCCTGCGTCGAGGGAGCTTCAATGATCGGCCCCGCGGGATCCACTACTGAAGTCGCCAAGCCGCCGTTTCCATTCCCGTTGTTGTCGGTGACACTCATAACCTTTCACTTCTCCTCTCTACTTGCCATCGCCCGAGATGGGTGGGGTGAATGGCAGTCGGATCAGGACGGGACGATCTACCTGGTCTGCCTGCGCGATTTGCAAGAACAGCTTTTCCGTCGATTCTTTGAAATTCGGCCGATCGAACACAACCACGCCGTCAGCGCGCGCTCCGGGCTCAAGCCGGGTCGTGCTCAATCTGTAGTCGCGGATCTCCAACTGGTCGGAGATGATGCCATTGCCTTCCTTCTTTTTCTTCTTTGTCGCCTGGCGTCCGGTGATCTGAATCTGAGGCGGAACGATCTCGACCGGTTCATTCGAGCTGTTCAGGATGGAATAGGAGATCATCGATTCGTTGCTTAGCTGCCGCATGTCCCCAATCGATGTCTCAATCTGCTTGTCCTGCCATTTCGTCCATTTGGGAGCATTGATTTTTTGTTGCTGCTTGAACTCCTCGTCAAGACTCGAAAGCAATGCGAAACCTGAGCTCGCATCCCCGGCACCCGGGTCATGATCCGGTTGCTTACCGGGTCGGCTTGGCACCGCCGGGGTGGGGGAATCATCAGCAATCAGGAAGCTCCGCGAGGCCCGGTACTCGATCAGAAAGTCAACCGGCTGGGACTGGTTTGTAACACCGGCGCCATCGCTAACCAGCTCCAGCGTCGCGTGCTGACCCGATTTCGTCGCAATCAGCAAATTCGACTGCGCGGGGTCTTTGGTGATGGGCTTGACGTAGACGTACTCCGGTTCTCCCTCGCTGTGCTCGGCCTTAAACTCGCCAGGGCTGCCGAGAATGACGGAGGTGATCTCTTCCGGCATGCGGATCGTCGACTCAAACTCCGGCCGCAGGTGAAGGACCGTCACCTCGTGAGGATTGATCGTAATGGTGGCGACACGCGCCCCTACTGGAGTGTCGGCTGCGCTAATTCGCAGCGGAATCAGGACTGCAATCGGGATGAGCCAGCGAAGCTTCATGGGGTTAACCTCCTTGACGGCCTCACGGCCGGATACTTGCGAAGCAGGTAATGCCTTCGGACCGCCTCGACATAGGCCACAACCTCCGGATTGCGATAATTAAGTTGCTGCCGTGCGATGCCTCGGTCGCCCGCATAGTAGGCTGCGGTCACCAGACGCAGATCGCCGTGGAACTCCCACATCAGCGCCGTGACGTACCGCGTACCTGCCGCGATGTTCTGTTCGGTATTGAAAGGGTCGAAGGCGCCGAATCGTTTGGCAGTCGCCGGCATGAGTTGCATTAACCCCATCGCCCCCTTATCCGAAACTGCCCTTGGATTCCATCGCGACTCTACGTCGATCAACGCGGCGATTAACTCCGGAGGCACGCGATAGTGCGCCGCATATTGGCGAACCAAGGCCGCCGCAGGCGCCGGATCGGCCTGTCCAAAGCCGAACCTGGGAAACGCGAACAATAGCAGGAGCAGCCATCGCCTCATGAGCTTGTCCCTCCGTGAAGCGCAAGACCTTGCGCGAACCGTGCACCGTCGTCAAGCAGGCTCTTGAATCCTTCGCGGAGCAGGAGGTGCCTGCGGTCTTTTTCGGTCTTGGCAAGGAAGGGCAAAAGAACATCGCGCAACTCAGCGGTGACGTGGTCTGTTCCGAGTAACTGCAAAGCGTTCGCGAAATCGATCATCTCGGAGACCGATGGCGGTTTTTCGAGCGAGTAATTGCGGAACGAGAGCGCGATCCCCGCCATCTCCCGGTGAAACTTCCCGTCCGCTTTCGGAGTGCGGCTAGCGATAATCTCCGCTTCGCGCTCCGGAGTCGGGTGCTCGACCCGTACATAGAGGCTCCGCCGTCTGATTGGGTCCCCCAGTCTTCGCTCTTCGTTGCTGGTTAGCACAACAAACGGTATGCTCTTCGCCGCAACCGTGCCGAATTCCGGAATCGAAAGTTGCCATGCGGAAAGGATTTCCAGCAGCATGGCCTCGAAACCATCGTCGACTTTATCTAATTCGTCAATGAGCAGCACACAGGGCCGCTCGCATTCGAGCGCCCGCATCAGGGG
>JBAUCP010000479.1:0-2441 GCA_049677625.1 Occallatibacter sp.
GCTCCGTAGCCGCCGCGTCTGAGGTGTAGACAGCCAGGTGCGAAATCCCCGTGATTTTGGGCCGGGCAGGGCCGCCCTGGGCGGCAGCGGTCACAGTGAGAACAGTAAGAAAAGCAGCGCCAAGAAATCTGGATTGCATCGTGTTTTCCCCTCGCGATCTAAGGCCAGATAACGATAAATCGCTTTTCACAGATGCGCAATCGCCTGCTGACTCGCTGCCGGACCCATCCTCACCACATGGAGAGACGCCGCACCTTGACAGTCCCGGCATCGTGGTCTGACCATGTTGCTGCCACGGGCGGGCCATGCCGCGGCAACATGAAATGGCTCGCCGCACTCACGCGCATTTCACCCGAGCAACCACACCCCACGGAGGGCCAAACATGTCTACACTCGAAAACAACCGCCGCGACTTTTTGAAAGCCGGCAGCGCCGCGCTGGCCGCAACCGCCGTCTCCAGCGCCGTTTCATGGCCCGCGTCCAGCTACGGGCAGATTCTCGGCTCGAACGACCGCGTCCGGGTCGGCATAGTGGGCTGCGGCGACCGCATGAAGCAAGGCGATCTTCCCGCCTTCCAGGCCAACGCCAAGGACATAAACTTCCAGATCGTGGCCGTCTCCGACATCTGGAACCGCCGCCGTGAAGAGGGCGCAGCGTTCATTGAGAAGCTATGCGGCAACCCCGTGGACCAGGTCCGCAACAACGACGAGCTCTACGCGCGCAAGGATGTCGATGCGGTCATTATCGCCACGGCCGACTTCCAGCACGCCTATCACGGCACGGAAGCCGTGCGGGCTGGCCGCGACGCCTATGTGGAAAAGCCCACTGCCCACACCATGGCCGATGCCCGCATGTTCCGCGAGGCAGTCCACAAGAGCGGCAAAATTGTGCAGGTGGGCACGCAGCGGCGCTCGACACCGGCCTATATCAAGGCCGCCGAGTACATCCAATCGGGCAAGTTCGGCGACATTGTGATGGTGGAGATGACCTGGAACGTGAACCAGCCCGGCCGCTGGCGGCGGCCAGACCAGGTGCCGCTGCTCAAGGAAGAAGACACCGACTGGAAGCGCTATCTCCTGAATAGGACCATGGTGCCCTTTGACGCGCGCCACTATCTGGAGTTCCGGCTGTTCTGGCCTTACTCTTCGGGCATCCCCGACCAGTGGCTGGTCCACCAGATCGACACTGTGCACTGGTTCACCGGACTGCCGCATCCGCGCTCGTGCGTGGCCAACGGCGGCATCTATCTGTGGAAAGACGGCCGCAAGAACTGGGACACCATGACCTCTGTGTTTGATTACGGCCCGCTCGACGACCCGAGCAAGGGCTTCCAGGTGCAGTACACCTCGCGCTTCACTAACTCTGCGGGCGGCGTGAAGGAGCTCTACTATTCGAACGGCGGCATGCTCGACATGGCGAAGCAGACCGTGACCGCAACCGGCGGCATGACGGCCCGCGAAGCAGCCGAGATGAACATGCAGGCCAACCTGCTGCCCAGCTTCTCGCTCGTCGAAAAGGTCGAGGCCGTCTCAACCGACGCCAACACCGGCGCGCACGGCGACCCGGAGACCGGCGCCAACATGCGCAACTGGATGGAGTGCGTCCGCTCGCGCAAGACGCCCAACGCCTCGATTGAGGCGGGCTACAGCCATTCGATTGCGCTTTGCATGAACGTAGCCGCCATCCATACAGGAGAGAAAGTCACCTTCGACAACAAGACTCAGCAAGTGATGGCCGGCGGCAAGGTGTTTGCGTAACGCGTGCATCTTCCAGCACGAAAATGGGTGCCCCAGGTCTGGATTTTCAGACCTGGGAAAGCACAAATCTGAACCGGCCACATCGACCTCATCTCGTCGAGAGGGATGAAGGGTACGGGCTTCAACCCCTGAGGGAACGCCCCTTGATTAAACGAATTCTTCCCACCATCTCCACGCTCATGATGCTCACAGCACTCCCATTGCACGCCGCACCCAAGGGCGTCCAGGTCACTCCCGACGCTGCCAACCGTCGCGTGGACATCACCATCGACGGCAAGGCGTTCACCTCCTACATCTGGCCCGACACGCTCAAAAAGCCGGTGCTGTTCCCGATCGTGGACTCCGACGGCGTGACCATCACGCGCGGCTGGCCGCTTGCGCCGCGGCCCGGCGAGCGCACTGACCATCCCCACCACGACGGCCTCTGGTTCAACTACTCGAACGTGAACGGCTTCGATTTCTGGAACAACTCGACCGCCATTCCGGCGGCGCGCAGCGCGAAGATGGGCATCATTGTCTTTGACAAGATTGTCTCGGCCAGGAGCGGGGCGAATCGCGGCGAGCTGACGACCGATTCCACCTGGATCACGGGCGCGGGCGACAAGATCATGGCCGAGACCTCGCGGTACGTCTTTGCGCGCCAGGGTACGGCGCGCTCGATCGACCTGATCGTCACGCTCAAGG
>JBAUCP010000480.1:0-2071 GCA_049677625.1 Occallatibacter sp.
TGGCCGTTCTCGATCCACAGGCCGGTTGCGCCGCGCGAGTAGTCGCCGGTGACTACGTTGACGCCGAAGCCCATGAGGCTGGTGACATAGAATCCGCTCTGCACCTCTCCGAGGATTTGTTCTTCGGACAAGAGCCCGGGCACAACGAACAGATTGCCCGCGCCAATGCCGGGCGCGCCGGCCAGGCCGCGCGCGGCGTTGTGGGTGGATTTCATGCCCAGCTTGCGTGCCGCGTAAGTGTTGAGCAGGTAGCTGCGCAGGACGCCGTCTTCCAGGACGACATTGCGCTGCGAGGGTAGGCCTTCACCGTCAAAGGGCGAGGTGCCGAAGCCGCCTGCACCCGAGGGCAGCAGCATGGTGTGGTCGTCGACTATGGTGAGCGCGGGCGTGGCGATGGGTTCGCCGAGTTTTCCCGCGAGAAAAGACGCGCTGCGCCAGATGGAGTCGCCCGAGGCGGCCTCAAAGACCGAGCCCACTAGAGTGCGCGCCACCTCAGCAGCGAAGACGATGGGCACGCGCTGAGTGGGCATGCGGCGCGCGCCCAGGCGGCGGACGGTGCGGCGGGCCGCTTCAGCCCCGACAGCTTCAGGGCTTTCGAGGAGCGCGAAGCTCCGCGCGCTGGACCACCAGCCGTCGCGCTGCATTTTGCCGTCGGCGTCCATGGCGAGGGGAGCTGCGGAGACGCCGGCGTAGCTGGTGCGATAGCTCGAGAGGAATCCGCGGGAGTTGGCCAGGACTTTGCGGCCGGTGGCGGCGTCAAAGCTGCCGCCGTCGGAGTTGGTGATGCGCGGGTCGGCGGCGAGCGCGGCGGCCTCGCAACGGCGGGCCCACTCGATGCGCTCGGGGCCGGAGAGCGAGTAGACGTCGTCGTAGTAGAGGTGCAGATCGCCTCCGCCGCTCTGAGTCGCGAGCGAGCCGAACTCTTCGGTTTCGGGCAGGCCGTTGAAGGGGTCTTCCTCAGTGACTTTGGCGAGAGCCATGGCGCCAGAGACGAGCTGGCAGATGCCGTCGGGCGTGAGGTCGCTGGTGGAGGCCGAGGCGGAGCGCTTGCCAAGAAATACGCGCAGGCCGAGGCCGCGGGAGCCGGATTCCTTGAGGGTCTCTACCTCGCCCATGCGGACGTTGACGCTGAACTCGTCGCCTTCACGGACTACGGCCTCAGCGTCAGAGGCTCCGGCTTTAACGGCCTGGGCGACCACGTCGGCGGCCAGGGATTCGAGGTCAATTCCCGAGTTGGGCGCGGTTTCTGCTGGTTGCGCGGTTTGGGGCATGCATTCAAGCTATCAAAATTGGCTGACGGCTACTTGCGAAGCAGCTTCCGATAGTACTTCTGGTTGTAGTCATGGGGCGAATCGCGCAGGGAACCGAGGTAGCATTGCGCGCCGTCGCGGCCCCACGCATAGGTGTTGTTCCAGGTGCATTCGAGGCGATGCGGAAGAAGCAGGTCTTCGTAGTCGAGGCAGGTCTTCAACGCTCGGTTCTGATTCCGGCGCACGCCCCGGTGGGCCATGAGCTTGTCGTCTTTCGCGCTGGCAGTACCGGTGATCGCCGCAAAGGGGCGGCGATAGGAACGGCTCATGACAAACTCCTGGACGCATTTGCGTACCTAGGTCATGGCGGTCCCTCCTTCTCGATTTATTTTAGGGCAGGATTCGGTGCGGGTGGGATTGTCTTTCAGGGGATGAAGCCGTGCCTTGTTACATGGCGGGCTGGGATTCGTGCTTTCCTAGGTCTCAGAATCGAGACCTGGGGCACCCGGCTTTACAGCATGTGCCGCGCCCAGCTCTCAAGCCATGCGCGCGAGACCGCTTTCCACGTGTCGTTGAAGTAGAGGCCGGTGGCCGTGAGGCCCACGGCGACGACGAGGAAGGCTCCGTAGAGAAACTGTTTCATCACCCGGTTGCGTTTCCAGTCCCAGAGGAACATGAGAAGGATGAGAAACAGATTGCCGCCCTCATAGAAAAGGTAGGTGCCGAGAAAGGTGGTTGGAGCGGGCATGAAAAGACTCATCAGGCGGGCAAAGCCCGCGTCACTAATGCAAATGGTGGCCAGTATGAGCACGCGCCGGTGG
>JBAUCP010000481.1:0-5473 GCA_049677625.1 Occallatibacter sp.
CTGAAGGGCAAAGGAGCGGAGTTCCGCGGCGAAGTTCAGGATCACGGGTACGGACTCGTCGTCATGATGGCCGTACCTGGCGCGGACGACATCATGCTTTACGAGCCCAAGCATCCGCTGGCGTATAGCCTTTGACCGATTGAAGGGGTAGCCCGCTCCCACCGTTCACCCTTCGCAAGGTATTGTTCAAATTAGGACACTATCTGCATGCCGTCTTCGTTGACCCCGACCCCGGTTTGACGGTAGAATCATAGAGTTTGGCGATGCACCCCTTGGCGGGGTGTGCGGGAGTCTGACGGGTTCACCGCTTAGGCGTGTGTGCGGCCCGCCCTCCGATGCAGTGACTGTCTGTATCCGCCCACCGCACAATTGAAGTTTTTTCGAGTGGATGCGTTTCGTGGACGATCCGGAGCGCTGGAGGGTTTGTTATGTACGCAGTGATTCGCACCGGCGGCAAGCAGTATCGTGTGGCACCCGGCGACGTGGTGAAGATTGAGAGCGTTCCGTCAGAGAACCAGACCGTGGAGTTCAGCGATGTGCTGGCGGTCTCCGGCGAGGCCGGATCGATGGCCAAGCCGGCGACGGCCAAGGTGACCGCCGAAGTGGTCAGCGAGGGGCGCGGCGACAAGATCCTGGTCTTCCACCTGAAGCGCAAGAAGCAGTACAAGAAGCTCCAGGGACACCGGCAGAACTTTACCGAGGTGCGCATCAAGGCCATCGAGGCCGACGGCGTGACTTATACGTCCGCGAATTAGTTCGCGGACGTGAGCTTCTAGCTGCTAGCCTCTAGCTTTTAGCTTTTTCTTGCTGAAGTTGAGGGTTTGGGTTATCGCAGTCAAGAGCTAGAAGATAGTAGCTGAAAGCTGAAAGCTGTTTTTTTGAGAGGGATTTGAAATGGCACACAAAAAGGGTGGAGGCAGTTCCACTAACGGACGCGACTCGAATGCACAGCGGCTGGGCGTGAAGGCCTTTGGCGGGCAACTGGTGACGGGCGGGTCGATCATCATGCGGCAGCGCGGCACGCGCATCAAGCCCGGCATCAACGTAGGCATTGGGTCGGACGATACGCTCTTCGCCAAGGTGACGGGACGCGTGAAGTTTACCGACCACGGCAACCGCGGGCGTTTTGCATCCGTCGAGCCGGTTGCGGCGGAGTAACAGCAGAATTCAGCTCAGCAGCAAAAAGGCCGCGGCAATTGCCGCGGCCTTTTGCATTTACTGATCCCTGAAACCTGCAGTTACAGTTCCGACTGCTGTCCCTTCAGGTTGCGGTTGAGCACCTTGTCGACGACCTTCTCAACGTCGGTGAGGAAGAAGCTGTTGGCGGGCTGCTGCACGGCCACCTGGGTTCCGGTGTGGCCCAGTGCCGAGGCGATCTCGTTCCACCGGTACACGGTGGAGTTGGCCGGCATCACCACCGGCTGGCGTGCGGGCTCGGGCAGCGCACAATAGGCGACCCAGACGCCCAGCGACAGCAGAGTGACGGACTCATAGATGAACTGGAGCGGCGCGGTGAGCGCGGTGTTGTGCGAGATGAGCGAGGCGGCGACAAAATCGTTGGCCGCCATGACGCCGAAGCCCAGCGCGATGCCGAAGGACATATCGCGAATGGAGAGGCGCAGAGCGTTCATGCTGAGGCAGAGGAAGGCCAGCAGGCAGAGCTCAAGGAGGCTGACGGAGTGCATCAGGCCCAGGGCGATATCAGGAATGATCATCAGCCCGCGATGCGAGAAGGATATTGTCGAAAAGGTTACTATGGCCGAGACCAGCACTGCCCAGCGGAAGATGATGATGCCGAACTTCATCAACCCGGAAAATGCCGACAGCGCGGACCGGAAGACTTCAATGTTGATGAAGAACAAGACCACGGCGCTGGCGATGTACACACCCCAGGAGACGAAGAAGTAGGCCTGATACTGTGCCGGCGAGTGAGATCTCTGGTATGCGAAGAGCAACAGAGCCAGAATTGGAGCGGAAACAACCCGCAGCGCCAAATAGGTGCTCATCGCGGGAAAACGGCGCTGCAGTTTGCGTCGCCAAAAAAGGAAGGCGAGCACTGCCACGAGCAAAAACTCGATTGCGCCCATCGCTGACATGGCTAAATTAGAGGACATAGACACCCGTGCCGATTCTGAGGCTCAATCAGAATAGCGCTAAACTATAGGCCCCTCAACAAGAAAAAAGGGTTATATGTGTTCACACTTTCGTGCGATTACTTCGGTTTACCTATCGGATACCTGGAGGAGGTGTCTGTGGGCAGGTGGGAATGCCAGGTCCGCAGGTCGCAATCGGGAAGCCGGCCGTTGCGGACTGGTGGCTGGGCAGGATGGGAGCAGTCTTGGGCGTAAGAGCAGCGGCTGCGCCACCAGCCACTACCACAAGAAGAGCGAAGATGCGGATTGCGAGTTTCATGTTTAGTAACCTCTGGGTAATAGGATCGACCGGAGCGTGTCTTCCTTTACATCTTTCGTATCATAGCTGAGATTTCACGATAAAGCTAGAATTTTCATGCATATACACAAGTAGTAACGGGTCGAGTTACTAAGGTCATATTGCCTGAACGTAATCATTAAAGGTAACCACCCGGAATGCGTGGGCGAACCTCACTGATTAACCCTTCCGCGTGGTAAAATTGAACCAGGCCGATTCGCGCAAAGCCCACGTGTTTCAAGCGGTTAGTCACAGATTTCCCCGGTCCGGCTCCCCTCTCCGGAAACCGCGCTCCCTGGGTAACAATCGCGAAGGCCGGGTGATCGGAATCTTATGGCGACTGAACTACTTGGCAGCATGCCGCCCCCTGGCGGCAACGGCGACAACGGCAGCTACACCGGCGAAAACATCAAAATCCTTGAAGGCCTTGAGGCTGTCCGGCTGCGTCCGGCCATGTACATCGGCTCGACCGGAGAGATGGGACTGCACCATCTGGTCTACGAGGTGGTGGACAACTCCGTGGACGAGGCGCTGGCCGGCTACGCGAAAAAGATCGATGTGGTCATCCACGTTGACAACTCGATTACCGTGGTGGATGACGGCCGCGGCATTCCCGTGGACATGATGGACCTGCCCAACGGGCAGAAGATGCCGGCTGTGCAGGTGGTGCTGACCAAGCTGCATGCCGGCGGCAAGTTCGACGCCTCCACGTACAAGGTGTCGGGCGGGTTGCACGGCGTGGGCGTGAGCTGCGTGAACGCGCTGTCGCAGGAGTTCAACGTAGAAATCTGGCGCGACGGGCACACCTGGGAGATGGACTTCAGTTGCGGACTGCCGACCAGCGAACTGCGCCAGGCGGGCACCAGCAAGCGGCGCGGGACGAAGGTGCACTTTCTGCCCGACAAGAGCATCTTTGCCACCACCGAGTACAGCTACGACACGCTGGCGCAGCGGCTGCGCGAGATGGCGTTCTTGAACAAGGGCCTGGAGATCACGCTCACCGACGAGCGGACCTCCGATGCGAAGACCGGCGAGGCGCGGCGCCAGGAGTTTAAATACGCGGGCGGCATTGCCGAGTTTGTGAAGCACCTGAACCGCGGCAAGCAGGTGCTGCACGAGAAGCCGATCGTGATGGAAGCATCGCGCTCGGGCGTGGAGATCGAGATTGCGCTGCAGTACAACGACAGCTACTCGGAGACGGTGTTCAGCTTTGCCAACAACATCAACACGGTGGATGGCGGCTCGCATCTTTCGGGCTTTCGCACCTCGCTGACGCGGACGATCAATGCGATCGGGCAATCGATGGGGCTGTTCAAGGACATGAAGGAGTCGCTCAGCGGCGACGACGTGCGCGAGGGGCTGGTCGCGGTGGTGAGCGTGAAGCTGTCGCAGCCGCAGTTCGAAGGCCAGACCAAAGGCAAGCTCAACTCCGACATTGCCGGCACCGTGCAGGCCTTTGTGAACGAGCGGCTGGGCGGATTCCTGGAGCAGAACCCTCCGGTGGCGAGAAAGATCATCAACAAGGCGATTGAAGCGGCGCGTGCGCGCGAAGCGGCGCGCAAGGCCCGCGACCTAACCCGGCGCAAGGGCGCGCTGGACGGCGGCGGATTGCCGGGTAAGCTGGCCGACTGCTCGGAGCGCAATCCGGACCGCTGCGAGCTGTATCTGGTGGAGGGCGAATCGGCCGGCGGAACGGCCAAGCAGGGACGCGACCGGCGCTTCCAGGCGATTTTGCCGCTCAAGGGCAAGATTCTGAACGTGGAGAAGGCGCGCTACGACAAGATGCTGGGCCACGAAGAGATCCGCGCCATGATTACCGCGCTGGGCACGGGCATTGGCAAGGACGACTTTGACCCCGCGAAGCTGCGCTACGGAAAAATCATCCTGATGACCGATGCCGATGTGGATGGCTCGCACATCCGCACGCTGCTGCTCACGTTCTTCTTTCGGCACATGACGGAGCTGATCAAACGCGACAACGTGTACATTGCGCAGCCGCCGCTGTTCAAGATCAAGAAGGGCCGCTTCGAGCAGTACATCAAGGACGAGCGCGAGCTGAATACGGTGGCCATCAACCGCGCGTCGGAAGGAATGATCGTTCGCCACGGCGAGGACGCCAGCAAGATCGAGGGCGCGGAGCTTACGCGCTTCATGGGCGTCCTGAACGAGTATCTCGGCTTTGTGGAGAAGGTGGACAAGCGCATCCGCAACGAGCGGCTGACCGAGCTGCTGGCGCGCGCGGAGCTGATTCACCGCGCCGATTTCGCCTCAAAGAGCGAGAGCGAGGTTCCGGAGAAGCTGGCGGCGCTGCACGCGGAGCTGGCCGGGCGCGCGGATGAGTTCCAGATCAAGGTCAGCGATCCGGTTGAGGACGAGGAGCACCACACCTGGTCGATCTGCTTTACCAACGCGCAGGGCGCAACGCGGTGCATTGACTGGACGGTGGCCTCGAGCC
The DNA here is from genome assembly GCA_049677625.1 of Occallatibacter sp. Taxonomy (GTDB): domain Bacteria; phylum Acidobacteriota; class Terriglobia; order Terriglobales; family Acidobacteriaceae; genus Telmatobacter. The sequence continues at coordinate 4,886 of JBAUCP010000481.1, forward strand.
CGGAGTTCCGGCAGATGATGGCGAAGTACACGCTGATCAAGCAATATCTGGAGCCGCCGTTTCTCATCGAGTTTTTGTCGAAGGGCGCGGACGCCACGGCGGACGGAGCCGAGGCGCAGCCGGAAGAGGGCGGCGAAGTACAGGCCGAAGCGCAGACCGGGACCAAACAGACGCGTCGCAGCACGCGCATTCCGCGCGAGCCGGTGGAGAAGCAGACCGCACGCGAGCTCTTCAAGTACATCGTGGACGAGGGCAAGAAGGCCTACGAGGTTTCGCGCTACAAGGGCCTGGGCGAAATGACCTCGTCGCAGCTCTGGGAGACGACCATGGACCCCGAGCGCCGCACCCTGCTGCGCGTCAAGCTCGAAGACATTGCGGAGACCGACGCGATCTTCACCACGCTGATGGGCGAAGATGTGGAGGCGCGGCGGAAGTTCATCGAAGACAACGCGCTGGATGTGAAGAACCTGGATATCTGACGCGTTCGATCAGGAGTTCATTGATTCAATTGAATGCCTGAAAAGCAGGTCCTTCGACTTCGTAGGGAGCAAAATACGCTCCCTACTTCGCTCAGGATGACAGAGTAAT
>JBAUCP010000482.1:0-5698 GCA_049677625.1 Occallatibacter sp.
GGCATTGATGCCCACCACGTCAGGGTCGTTCTCCTTGTCGGCGGAGAAGACCAGGGCGATGACCTGGGTCTCATTGCGGAAGCCGTCGGGGAAGAGCGGGCGGATGGGGCGGTCGATCTGGCGGCAGGTCAACACTTCTTTTTCGCTGGGCCGGCCTTCGCGCTTGATGAAGCCGCCGGGGATGCGGCCGCCGGCGTAGGTGTATTCGCGGTAATCGACGGTGAGCGGGAAAAAGTCGATGCCCTCTCTGGGGTCGGGTGAGGCCACAGCGGTGGCGAGAACGACGGTTTCGCCCGTGGAGACCAGTGCGGCGCCAGAGGCTTGCTTGGCCATCCGGCCGGTCTCAAAGACCAGCCGTTTGCCGCCGGCAAGCTCGACGGCTACTTCATGCTTGGTAGACATAGAGTCCTCATTTCATTTTGTTCGCTTGGGAAACTTGTGTGGGGAGTGCGCGGCAGAGATGCAGCTCCGCTGAGCGCGCGCAAGGCGCGTGCGCGGTGAGGCCGCGCGGAAGAGATAGCTCCGCGCAGGCTCTGACAGCGGTTGCTGTTCGCCAGGATCAGTGGGGCCCCGGTGTGCGGATGCATGTGGGGCCGTGACCAGTGTCCGGTCTGGGCGCTTCCGGGTCAATGTTGTCTTTCTGGGTTTACTTGCGGATACCGAGCTTGCCGATCACGTCGCGGTAGCGGTCGGAATCGTGCGTCTTCAGGTAGTCCAGCAGGCGGCGGCGCTTGCTGACCAGCATCAACAATCCACGCCGCGAGGCGTGATCCTTCTTGTGGGCTTTGAAATGCTCGGTCAGGTCGACAATCCGCTCACTCAGAATCGCAATCTGGACCTCCGGTGATCCGGTGTCCGTATCGTGGGTGCGGAAGCGTTCGATCAGGTCAGTTTTCTTTTGGGTCGCCAGCACGGCGTGTGTTACTCCTCTGTCTTCTCAGGTCCACTCTCTAAAGTGTCTATTGTGAGATTACCATGAATGCGCCACCGGGGGGAATTGGAGACCGGCGCGGGAACAGGGCAATCGCATTTGGAATATTCTTGACATCCGAGCTGCGGAAAAAGCCTGAGTCTGTCTACTTTCGGCCTCTTCCGATGTTAATTTGCTCGCACATGGCCCTCAAAATAGCGGTTTTCGGCATCGCCAATTTTGCCTATGCCGCCGAAATCAACTTCACGACCTGTGATCTGTGCCTGGGAAATCCAAATGCGATTGCCCTGGGCGCGGGAATCACGGTGGAAACGTGCCCGGATCAGCGGGCTCCGAAACGGAACAGGCGGTTGTCGAAGCGCTCGCGGATGAGCTCGACGATCTTTACTTGATTGGCATCGGGGTGGTCGGGGTTCAGCAGGACATTCCAGGTGCGCGGGAGGACAGCGGAAGGGACGCGGGCCAATGGCGTTTCCTTCGACACAAGCCATACGTCGCCAAGTCGCTGTGTATACTCGGGCCGCTTCTTCCAGGCAGCGCGCGACAGCGGATTCAAGGTTTTCAGCGCGCATTGTTCAGGCGCTTCTACTTGCAGGAGGCTGTAGATATCCGGAATCGTGCCGTTCCTGAACGGCAGATGAACCAAAATCTCAAGCATTGCGCCGGCGGGAGACTCGGCAAGATAAACAATGCGAGGCCCTCGCGAACTCCATCGCGATGAGAACAACCGGCCACCATTGCCTTCGAGATCAATGTGACTGCTAATGCGCCAAAGGGTCATCATGCGGTCGGCGTTACGCGAATACCCCTTCGTCGATCTGATACAACATCTCTTCCACTTGGCGAGCGCCGGCGTCAGTACGCAGCATTGCCAGTGCGGTTCGTCCCTGGAATCTGTCAATAGGAAAGGTCAACCACTCGCGGCCATGGACCGCATTGCCGAAAACCCTCACGGCCAGCTCGTAGAACCGCGCCACGCGCGCAAGGCGGTCTGACTCATCGAGATTCAGGGGCTCTTTGCGCTCCCGACGATGTTTGAGCGTGCGGAGCGGGATAACAACTTCCAAAAGATCCTTCATCGCAAAGCCGGAATAGGTGGCAAATTTCTCCAGCGCGGAAAGTGGCACGCCTTTTTCGACAGCTTCCCAATTAATCTGAAAGGCGGGCTGTGGAGTAACGGGAACAGAAACGGTCTGGCTCATGAGGACATTATGCCACAACTTTCGCGGCATTTTGTCTTTGAGTGATAAGTAGTTGAATCTTAAGTTCCAACTCTGGATGTTTACTGCCCTGGCGTGAGCCAGTAATTGGCCCGCGCGACGATGCGGGCACCGTAATCCTGCGCGGTGCGCACGCGGATGGTGTGCAGGCCGGGCGTGGGGTCAGAGGGGCTGAAGGTGATGAGATAGCGGTTGCGGACGTGCTTGGCCGCGTCCACCACGCGGGCTTCGAACTTCTTGTCGCCGGTGAAGGTGGTGTACTCGCCGCCGCTCATCAGGGCAATCTCCCTGGATACATTCTTCTTGAAGGCTTTCACGGCCATTACCAGCGTGGACACCATGTTCATGGTGCGGTCGTCGCCGGAGTCCTTCACGTCGTGCGCGAACTCGGCGCGCGAGGGCGAAAACGATACGCTGAGCACCAGCACGTCGGATTCGCCGATCTGCCGGATCAGCTTTTCGGGCCGGGTGTGCTTGCTGCCGTGGTCGCGCTCCTCGCTGATGAGCAGCAGCACGCGGCGATAGTCCTTGGGCTGGGACTGGAGCAGATTGGCGGCGTAGCTGATGGTGTCCAGGATGGCCGCGCCGCCATCGCCCGGCTGAAGATTCTGGAGCTCGTCGTTCACCTGGTCGCCGGCGTGGGTGTAGTCCTGGATCAGGTGCTGCGTGGAGTCGAAGCCGACCAGCGCCACCTGGCTACGCGGATCGGCGAGGAAGAGATCGAGCAGCGGCCCGAGGTGGGCCAGCTTGTCGAACTCGAGCACGCTGGCGCCGCCCTCTTCGACGGCGACGACCAGTGCGACGGGCGCAGTGTCCATCTCCTCCTGCACGCGAATCTTTTGCGGCACGCCGTTGTCTTCGAGGATGAAGTCGCTCTGCTTGAGGCCATAGAGGATCTCGCCGTTGCGCTTTTCCACCAGAGTGGGCACCAGCACCTCCGTGGTGGTGACGCTCAGCGCAGGCGCGGGACCTTGCGTGTCAGGCATGGGCTTGGGCGGCGTGATGGGCGGAAGATTTTGCGCCAGCGCAGCCACGGTCGGCCACAGGAACAATGCAACCGTAACGGCAGCCAGGCGGGAACCTGCAGATCTCATCCAGACATTATCGAAGATATGATCCAGGGAAGACTCCAGCTATCGATGATAGGCGATGCGATCGGCGCTTCTGTCGATTGAGACGCACAACCTGGGCGCGCGTCATCCTTGCCGGCGCGTTTCGCGCTCCAGGCTGTGCGTCCAGGCCAGGAAGCTGAGCAGTTCCCACTTTGTTGCCCAGAGAAAGCCGAGCACGGCCGAGGTGGTAAGCGTCTCCGCGCGCTTGCCGGAGTAGGTTTCGACCCGCCAGCGCAGGTACTCGCTGCGCCACGGCGCAAGCCGGTGGCCGCGGGTTGCATTCCACATGAAACGAAGCGGGGCGAGCAATGGATGAGCCTCTTGTATCGAGTATAGACGGGGCCAACCCGACGTAAGTTCGACCGCCCCTCCAGGGCGGCAGAGCGAGATTGGCATCGTTCCCCCAGGGTTTAGAGCATTTTCGGAATACACCTAGACTTCTTGAGAGCCATGAAAGGTGGCTTTTTCTTGATGAAAAAGCCACTTGAGTGCGTGCATTCGGTCTACAGCAATTCCGAAAATGCTATAAGTCCGCCGCGGCGGACTCCACCCTGGGCTACTTTCGCAGCCTCCCTCCGGGAGGAAATGCCGGACCCATCTCGTGGGAGCGTAATAGGGAACCGGCTTCATCAACCGGATCTGTTCATGCGATTGGCCTGCCGGTTTTACTGTGTGATCTTGCTGAACAGGTCGTTCTGCGGCGAGCCGAGTTGCGCGATCACGTCTTCAAGCGCGGTCTGCTGGGTTTCGCTGAGCGAGAGCTGCGTGGAAATGGTGGCGACATCGGCTTGCATCAGGTTGGTCTGCGCGGCGGTCAACTGGGTCTGCTGGCTGGTCACGGCGTCCGACGCGGCGCTGAGCCGGGTGATGGAGTTGTCGATGGTGACGCGCTGCTGCGAGACGTAGTTGAGCGCCGTGTTCAGCGCCTCGGTGTCGCTCACCGCCTGCTGAGTGTTCACCGTGCCGCTCGAATAGTCGGCAATGAGGTTGTTGAGGGCGGCGAAGACGTTGTTTGCTCCGGCGCCCGCAAAGATCTGGTTGCCGGGCACATTCAACTGGATCTTCTGCCCATTCGGCATCTGGATATAGTTGATATCGCCGTCGCCGGCATAGTTGGTCACGCCCGGCGAGGTCGCGTTCGAAGTGCTGAAAGGGGCAGTGGAGGTCTGCCCGCCGGCGAAGATGAACTGGCCCTGGTAGCTGGTGTTGGCCAGCGACAGCACCTCGTCCAGAATGCCGGCGATCTGGTTGCCCACCGACTGCACGTCGCTCGCGTTGAGCGTGCCGTTGTCGGCGCTGGTGGCCAGCGAGATGGCCTGCGTAAGCTGCGAGACCACGCTGCCCAGCGCCGAATCGGCCACCTGCAACTGGCCGGTGACCAGGCTCGCGTTCTGGGTGAACGAGTCGTCCTGCTGAATCTGGTTGAGCAGCAGCACATTCTGGCCGGCGGCGAGCGGGTCCTGGCCGAGCGAGGTTACGCGCACGCCGCTCGAGAGCTCAGCCGTCAACTGCTCCTGGTTGGCCTGCACCTGGTCGAGCGAGGTGGCAAGGTTCGTGATGTAGTTCGGGTCGACCCGCATCGTTTTCTTCTCTCTGCTCGGTTAAGTGCTCCCAACGCTCCTGAACCGATATTGACCGTCTCTTCCGCGCACCTTTTGAGCGTCTCCTGGCGCGCGGTGGCACTAGGAGACGGTCGCCTGTTCCCCCAGGTTCAGCGTCGATGCCATGATCGTATTGAGTATGGTGAAGGCCTGCGACGCAGCCTGGTAGCTGCGCTCGAAGACGGTCAGGGTGGAAGCCTCGTCGTTGAGGTTCACGCTGGAGAGCGCGTTGCTTTGCGTCTGCAACTGCGTAACCGACGCAGCCTGCGCCGTGTTCTCGGTCTGCACCTGGGCAACCGTGGAGCCCAGCGTGGTGACAAAGTTCGAGTAGTAGTTGGAGGGCGTCTCGCCGTTGACGATCGCCTGGTTGGCCAGGGCGGCGAGAGCGACCGCGTTGGTGTTATCGCCGGTGCCGGCGCCCAGGCCGGCCGCGGCGATATTGTCCGGATTGGTCATTACCACGGTCATGGCCTCCGCGCTGCCGGCCACCTGCGTGGGCTCAAGAAAGATGTCGCCCGAATTGCCGTTGTTGCCGGACAGATCGGTGCCCGCATTGTTGAGCGCATTCACCTGCGTGGAGACGTTGTAAGCCAGTTGATCGAGCGAGCTGAGCACGTTGGGAATATCCTGGTCGCGCGCGGTGAGATAGCCGCCCAACTGGCCACCGCCGGACTCGAGCTGCGATGTGATGTTGACGCCGCCCACAAAGAAGTTGGTCACGCCCGCGACCGGGCCGGTGGTCAACTGAAAGCTCTGGCCCTCCGATACCAGCAACTGGCCGGAGGTGGTGGTGATGGAGAGGCCGTTGTTCTCGGTGGTGATCTGGTTGATGCC
>JBAUCP010000483.1:0-2653 GCA_049677625.1 Occallatibacter sp.
GACGAGGTGTTTTCCCGCACCGCTCAACCATGAGTTGGGATAACCGTGGTATTCATTTTCGGCGTTCAGCAGGTGGATGATGGGAGTGCTTCCCTCGATTTCGCGCCCGGTTACGCCGCGATCGAAGATCGAGAATCCGCCGCCGGTTGACAGGCCGAAATCAATCCAGCGGACCGTGGGAACGATGCCCTTTGTCCAGCCCTGGAGATTGGGGTTCGGCGTGCTCCAGGCGCCGTGCGCAAAGCCGTAAGGTATGCCGCGGCGTATCTCCGGAATCTCTCCTGCGAGAGGAAACTCGGCGACGACCAAAGTGTAGTCCGGAACGTCATTCAGTTCCGTCTCAAAGTCGATGCGAGGGCTCTCATGATAGAGGCGGATGACGCGCCGGATTGCCCCGCCGCCAAAGAAAGTGCCATGAACTTCGATCGTGTAGGCAACCGGTCCTTTCGATAACTGAACCGTCGAGGGGTTGTCGCTGGAAGTTGCCAGCCGCGTGCGCTCCGAGCGGGGAGCCATAAAGTCAGCGGGAGAGGCCTCTGTCTTTGCCGGACGCTCGGCCACAACTACGTTAGCTGGGCCGGCGAGCAACTCGCGCCCGGACTGTTTGAAATTGATGCTGGTGACCGCGCCGGTTTGGCGATCGACCTGCACGGCATAGTACTTGGTTTCGATGGTATCCGGAAAAGCGACGGGAGAAGGAGCCTGTGCTGGCCGGGCCTCGAGTTGCCAACCGCCAACGCTTGTGGATGGCATTTCCAGCTGGCACAGAACCGTCTTGTCCGGGAGCAATTCGCTGGCGGCGCCGGCGATGGTTGTGCCGGACGGCAGATTGAGCGCAACTGGATCGTTGCGCTTCCAGTTCAGCTGATTGAACAGGCCGATGCCATCTCCGGAAGGCAGGATCGTCTTCGCCGCATGCTCAAGCGTTTCGCCGGTCGTACGGTCGACCCAATTGAGCCGGTCTTGAACATCCCAGGATTCTGCGCTGACAAAGACCATCCCACCCGCGGAGCCCCACAAAGAATTGCGATCCATGTTGAGGCACATGAGGATCCAGCAGTCGTTGAGATCCTGAACCTGGTACTGATGACCAGCGGCGAGGTACGCGAGAGAAGAGAGCATTTCTGCAGCCTGAAGGCTCTGTTCGCTGCGGCGGTAGCGGGTTTTCACTTCGTAGTTCTCGATCCAGAACGCGTCAAACGAGTAGCCCGTTCCACCCTTGAACGTGGGGATTGAAATTGAGCCGGATTGGATGCGCGACCGAATGGGATCGAGGTAATCGCTCAAGGTTGCAAAGCGAATCGGATTCGGCATGTGCGCATCGCTCCACTGTTTGAGCAGCAGCGTTGGATAAGAGTGCAGCTCGGGCGCAAGGGCATAGTCGTCATTTCCGCCGAGGACCAAAATCGGAGCGCCGCCTGGCGTGATGGCTGCCTTTTTCTCGAACATGATTTCGAGATCGTTCAATTGCTGCTGAGTGAGTGGCGTCTTAGTTGCGAAGATTGAACTGGCCTCGGAATAATGGCCGGGGCAAAGGGTAAGGATCTGTGAGCCGTCGGGAGACACTGACCAGAAGATGGATTTGCCGGTGGGATTTCTGCGCGTGTAAACCATCGCCTCAAGACCGAGGCCGGCGGTAATCTGCGGCATCTGCTCGTGAACGCCGCATGTATCGATAATCCAGCCGTATCTCGGTTTGACTCCAAAAACTTTTCCGTACCAGCGGAGGCTTTCGACTCCCAGCCGGACCAGGGCCTCGCCGCCGGATAAATTGATTGTCGACTCGAGAAAGTACCCGTTGACGAGCTCCACACGTTTTTCTCTGACGCGGTTCTTGAGCTCCGGCAGACGGTCGGGTTTGAAATTCATGATGGCAATCAGATTATTGATCTCAGATAGGACGAACTTATAGTTCGGGTCGTCCCGGACGCGATCCAGGTGGTTGAGGTAGCTGTTCGCGCAGTAGATGCGCTCACGCGAGAAGGTTGTGAGCCATCCACAGCTTGCCGGGTGGAAGTTCGGCACGATAAAGACTTCTCTGGTTTCCGCCGCCTGAGCAAGCGCCGGAATTCTGGCGCTGGCGCCTATAGCGGCGGCGGCCGCAGTAATAACGAACTCACGCCGGTCAAGAGACGTGCTGTGAGCAGGAGTATCCGGCTCGTTCATGAAACTCTCCTTTCCTATCACAGACAACAATTGGAACGCGGAAACTTCAAACAGCACGCGAGTATATTCGCGAACGCAATTCATTGCAACGATACCGGCAGAGAATGTAGCAGCGCAGTCGACAGTCCCGCCTGGCGAGTTCTATGGTCTCGCGATCATGAGTGCTCTTATTCTGAGTCGCCGCCGCCTTATGAAGCTCGCTATGTCGAGTTCCTGCATGCCATTTCTTTCACGTTTCGCCTTCGAATTGGATGGACCCAGAGGCGGAACGAACCCGCTGGTATCGGGACGCGAAGTTTGGCATGTTCATTGACTGGGGATGTAAGGCCACTCTTACGAGAGGCGAAACACCATGTGAAAACTCGATGTGGATTCACCCGCGTATCATCGCTGGTCTTCAAGGGATTGCAGTGCGATCAAGAGACTGGCCGAAGTTGAATCAATGGCTTAGCTGCCTCCGCGTCACTGTTGCCAGCCCCGAGAAAGA
>JBAUCP010000484.1:0-4828 GCA_049677625.1 Occallatibacter sp.
GATGAATCTCCACCAGCGGAGTCCCGCCGCGCGCTGCATCCTGGGCATCCACGCGCCCGGCAAACACCGGCGCATGCCCGTGCAGCCGCGGATGGCGCAGCAGCAGTTGCGCCAGCTCCGCGCCGGCGTATCCCGTGACGCCAACAATCGCTGTTTGTACCGTTTTCGTCATGATTCAAGCAGAGTCCTTATCCGGCCTTCCACATCGCTGGCCCGTCGCGGGTCAGCGCAGATCACCAGCACGGTGTCGTCGCCGGCGATGGTGCCCAACACCTCAGGCCAGGCGGCGCGATCGAGCGCGGCGGCTACCGGCTGAGCGCCGCCCAGCACCGTGCCCACCACCACCTGGTTCATCGCCTGGCGCACGCGCAGGCCGAAGCTCCCGAGCATCTCGTCAAACAACGGCGGGCCGTCGTCCTCTTGAGCGGCGGCGCTGATTCCGTTTCCGTTCGGCAGCGAATATCCGCCCGGTCCCTTGGAGAGACGGAGCTCGTGGATGTCGCGCGACAGCGTAGCCTGGGTGACGTGAATGCCGCGCCGCCGCAGCTTGCGCCGCAGCTCGTCCTGGCTGGCAATTGGCGAGCCTGAAACCACATCACGAATTGCATCCAGCCGCTGTGTTTTCATTCCAGAATTCCCAACGCCGCACACCGAAAAATCGAAGGCGCGGTCCGCGAAGCGGAAACCGCGCTCGTATAAATATACGACAGGAGTGAATAAGTATGCAAGAAAAGTTTTTCACTTTGGCGGCCCCGGAGCGAGCCGTTTTGCGGGCCGCCGCGCGCTCTAATTGACCAGCGCTTTCTTGCGGCGCTTCTCCTCGTACATGGCGTGGTCGGCCCTGGCCAGCAGCTCCGGCAAAGCATCTTGGCGGAGGGACTCCGAAGTCACGCAGCCGATGCTCAGGCTGAGCGCCGGGCCGCCGCTGTTCTCCGCATTGCGCCGCGCTACAGACTCTTCGATGCGCTGTGCGGCCAGCGAGATTCCGTCCTGGCTGAATTGGCCGGCCACGGCGAATTCGTCGCCGCCGATGCGGCCCACCACGTCGGATTCCCGGAAGGAAGACTTGAGAATCTTTGCCGTTTCCACCAGAAAATCGGAGCCGGCCTGGTGTCCGAGCGTGTCGTTGGTGTGTTTCAGATTGTCCAGATCGAGGAACAGCACCGAGAAGGACAAATTGGACCTCCGCGCCATGCGCAGAGCCTGCTCGGCCAGCAGGCGAAAGCCGCGCAGGTTGTAAAGGTCGGTGAGCGCGTCGCGCAGAGACAGGTCGTGAATCTCCATCTCCATGCGGTTGATGCGCCAGGCAAGAAACAGAAGCAGCGCGAAGGAGAGCATCACCGCGAGAGAAGCCAGGATGGCCGTGGTGTAGTGCGGCGGCATGCGTTGCGAATCGATGAAATGCGCGCGCATGGCTTCGCGCAGATAGGGCACCACCAGCAGCACCGGCGAAAGGCCGCGCGCGATGTTGCTGCCGATGCCGCGCCCCAGCAGGATGGAATACACGCCGTCTTCGGCTTTGCGCAGAAACGCCACTGTGGTGAGCAGCAGCAGGGCAATCATGCTCAATGACGACGTTGCCACGGTCGACGAGGGGCCGAAGGTGTGGGAGACGGCGAGGAGGTGCCCGGACACCAGGATGAGCACCAGCAGGACCAGGAAAAAGACCAGAACGTCTGCGGCAACCGCGGCAGCCTGCCTTCGCGTCTGGATCATCAGCAGCGCGACTGCGAGGAATGCAAACCCGCCGGCGGTCTGGAACGACATTCTGGCAGCGAACAGAGACCAAAGCCCGTGGCCGGCCGCAACAGGAACGTCGATGCCGAGCGAAAGGTGGAAGACGTACTCGCAAACCACGCCTGACGAGATGAGCGCCGCAGCGGCGGCCAGGAGCATGCTGAGCCGGTGGCTTGGGGCGGAGGGCCGCCATCCGCTAAACCGCAGGCTGAGCGCACTGAAGAGTGCGACAAAGGCGGATTCCGCTTTCATCAGATGCCAGTTGTCAGGAAGGCGCACGCCCGCCGCCAGCATGAGCCAGCCGGCCAGATTGAAGGCAACGAGAAAAACAACCGCGGTCAGCGTCACCCGCTCGCCCCATGCCAGCTTGTCGAGCGTGGCCGGGTCGGGTTCAGTCGGAAGCAACGCAGGGATCAGTTTGGGCATGGTTCAACGGTACAATTTCGCGTTCTGTGCACAGAGAGCGCATTGGGTAGTTCCGTGCACCAGTCTACCGCCTGACAGGGCCAGGACGAACGTGGAAATTCACAGATTTTTCACGGCCGACCCAACGGACTTACTGCATTTGCCGTGCGGTGGCCGGCGCGTTCCGGGCGGGTGGCGTTTGTGGAGGCGCCGCGGACGCCGTCGCGGATTTGCGCTATGCGCGGGGCTTTTCCGGCTCCGCGCTGATACACTGCCGAATGGGTGGGATCGCATCATGCCGCGCGTAGTCTATTGCAACCGATGACAACTGCTCCGATCGCGACAATCAACGATCTTTTTTGCCGCGTAACCGCGGCGGGTAACCCCCAATCCGTGCTCCGGCAGGATGAGTTCGGCCAGTGGCAGCCCATCTCCTCCGACCAGATCTATCAGCGGGTCCGGGCTCTGGCGAAGGCATTTTTGACCTGGGGCGCGCAGAAGGGCGACCGCATCGCACTGGTCGGCGAGAATCGCTGGGAGTGGGCGGTTACCGACTTCGCCACGCTGGCGATCGGCGCGGTCGACGTGCCGATTTATCCCACGCTGACCGGCGAGCAGACGGCTGCGCTCATCCACGACGCCGGCTGCCGGATCGCGGTGGTTTCTACCCGCCAGCAGTTCGACAAGCTCAACTCGGTCCGCGGGCAGACCCGGTTGGAACGCATCGTAATGATGGATGCCCCGGTCCCCGAGGGCGCCATTGCCATGAGCGAGTTGCTGGCCGGCGCCGATGCGCCGGGGAGCGAGCGTGACCCGGTCTTCGATGCGCTGGTGCGGGCTGCCGAACCGTCTGACCTGGCCACGCTCATCTATACGTCCGGCACCACGGGCGAGCCCAAAGGCGTGATGCTCACGCATGGCAACATTGCCGCAAACCAGAACTGCGCTGTTTTGGGTTTTTCTTACGATCCGAGCGACGCGTGCATCTCGTTTCTGCCGCTCTCGCACATTACGGCGCGTGCGCTGGACTACGTGATGTACAACTACGGCGCGCAGGTGGCCTACTGCTCGCAGTTCGACAAGCTGCCTGCGGCGATGAAAGAGGTGCGGCCGACGGTGATCGTGGGGGTTCCGCGCGTTTACGAGAAGATTCGCCAGGCGGTGGAACAGAAGTCTTCCGCGTCGCCGGTGAAGAGGCGCATTTTGAGCTGGGCGATAGGAGTGGGCTCGCGGCATGTTGACGAGGTTTACAGCGGCCGGCAGCCTTCGTCGCTGCTCTGGAAGCTGGCCAGAAAGCTGGTCTACGCAAAGGTCCGGGAGGCCTTCGGAGGGCGGGTAAAGGTCTTCATCTCGGGCGGAGCGCCGCTGGGCATGGACACCGCGCGATGGTTTGCCTCTGCCGGCATTGCGATCTGGGAGGGTTATGGGCTCACCGAGACTTCGCCGGTGATCTCGCTCAATTCGCCGGTGAAGCAGCGCATGGGCTCCGTAGGGCCCAAGATGCCCAATATCGAGCTCAAGCTGGCCGAGGATGGCGAGCTGCTGGTTCGCGGCCCGTCAGTCTTTGCCGGCTACTGGCAAAAGCCGCAAGCCAATGCCGAGTGTTTTGACGCCGAAGGGTGGTTCCGCACCGGCGATATCGCGCATCTGGATGCAGATGGCTTTCTCTACATCACCGAACGAAAAAAAGAGCTGCTCAAGACCTCAGGCGGCAAGCTGGTAGCGCCGCAGCCCATCGAAAACAAGCTCAAGAACTCGGTGCTGGTGGGCCAGGCGGCGCTGGTTGGCGACAAGCACAAGTTCATCTCGGCGCTCATCTCGCCCAACTTTGCCGCCCTCGAAGACTGGGCGCGGCGGCAGGGCATTGGGACCTGCTCGCGCGCGGAGCTGGTGGCCGACAGCCGCGTGATCGCGCTCTATAGCGAGCTGGTGAGCGAAGCGAACAGCGGCCTGGCAAACTTCGAGACGCTGAAGCGATTCCGCGTGGTTGCCGAGGAATGGACCCAGGAGACAGGAGAGCTGACGCCCTCCATGAAGCTCAAGCGCCGCGTGATTACGGAACGATACGCGGAGGCGATCGCCGCACTCTACGCGGACGAAGCAACCGTACACGGCGAATCGGCGAGCTGATGCGCCACAGTCCGCGGCGGAACAGAACGCGCTTGGTCCACATCAGCTTGAGGCCGCGGAAAAACGGCGCGCCCCACGCGCCCACGGCGAGCACCGCGCCGAAGAAGACCACCGCGTCCAGGCTGAGCCGGCCGGAGCTCGACCAGTAGGCATCGGGCTGGAGGTTGAGCCACAGGGCAAACTCGTCCAGGGTGAGCGCGGCCCCTGCGCCGTAGCTCACGGCCATCAGCCGGCTCATGAAGATGGACATGGGCGAGTGCGAGCGGCCCAGGTCGAGCAGCCAGCCGTAGCCGACGAAGAGCAGGATGAGGATGCCCCAGACCAGATGGTGAATGTGCATGCCGCGCACCACCACCCACTGGAAGCGGCCTTCGTGATTCACGATGCGGTGAACCAGGATGCGGACCCCGGCGAAGGTGATAAGAAAGGAAACCGAGGCAATAAACATGCGGCGCCGCGGCCGATCCGGGATCGTGGTGCGAATCAGGAATCCCAGCCGCGTCAACTGCAGCAGAACCAGCAATACAATGACGACGATGCTGACAAAGGCCAGCAG
>JBAUCP010000485.1:0-5821 GCA_049677625.1 Occallatibacter sp.
GGATAGATGGGTTCCTCGGGCTGCTTGGTGCAGCCGGCCATCCCGGCCAGCGCCATCGACGCGCCCATCAGCTTCAGGAATCCGCGCCGCGAGACCGGATCGACCCACTCCTGCGCGGCACTGGGAAACTCGCGCTCCACCGCGGCCTGAAACTCGGCTGTATCCGCCAGCTCGTCGAGCGACCGCCAGAACCGCTTGCCCTTCACGCCCTTCAGCTCCTGGCGGACTGCCGACAGGCTCATCGGCGCCAGGCTCATCGGCGCAGACCCGTTCTGCGTGTTGTCATCCACGGCATTCCCCGCCTTGTTCCCCACCGCCTTCGCGGCTTCGTTCTTCCCGCTTCCGCTCATCGGTGGCACACCTCGCAACTGGTCAGATCCTTCGGGGTGCGAATCTTGTAGTGGACCACCAGGAAGTGACCCAGGTCTTCCTGGCTGGTGAATTCCTGGGACGTAATGCTCACGGCTAAGCTCTCCGCGCTGTACTGGTGAGGCGATGCGTTCTTCGTCTCGCCATCGCTGACCAATGCAGCCGTTTGCAGCAGCGCCGGCGACATAAGAGAAGCCATCGCTTCCGGGTTGCCCACGGGATCCTTGGTCGTGCAGCTCACGCTCTGGGCCGTCGGCACGCCATCCTTGTCGTCAACCGCCGAGCACCACACCGGATGGTCCTCGGCCGGCTTCTTCCAGTCCATGTCGTAAATCTGGCTGGTCGGCCGCAGGTTCTTGGCGGGATTGCGATGGCAGTCCAGGCACCACTCCATCTGCAGCGTGTTCTGCGCATACATCAGCGGCATCTGGTCCACGCGCCCGTGGCAGGTGGCGCATCCGATGCCCTTGTTCACGTGAATTTCGTGGTTGAAGTAAACAAAGTCGGGCAGGTCGTGCACCTTGGTCCACGCGATCGACTGGCCCGTGTACCAACTATTGCGCACCGGCTCGAGCAGTTGCGCGTTGGTCCAGATCTGCGCATGGCAGTTCATGCAGGTGCGCGTCGGCGGAATCCCCGCGTAGCTCGACTTCTCGACCGTGGTGTGACAGTACTGGCATTGCAGCCCCAGCCCCTGCACATGGTGCTTGTGGCTGAAGGGCACCGGCTGATCGGGGCGTTGTCCCTGCCGTGTCACCCAGGGCGAGCGTTGCAGTTGATCGAGCGTAACTCCCAGGGCGATCACGATCAGCCCCGTCAACACCAGGCTCATGCGGGCCAGTGCATTGGAGCTGCGGTCAAAGATTTGCGGCATGAATTGTACCCTGCTTGACTTGCGTGTCTGGCGGCGGTCACGGTGCCTGCGGCCGCACGGGTTATGTCCAAAAATCTCTCGGAAACAGACTGAAACAGAGAAGGCGGAAAAGCCCGAAGATTCAATATAACAGCCTGTGTTCCGCGCGCAAGTGCCGGGGCAGGTAAATGCCAGGAAATCTGGTTCGAAAGCGGGAACCTATTTCCCGGAAAAAGCTGCATTAAAGTGGGCTGCGGCGCGCGGAATCGCCCCGCCCGATCTTGGCCGCATGCGTACCAGAAACTGGGATTCTTGCCTGCGCATTGGCGCGCCGGATTCAGAATTTGCCGGCGCTCGAATGCGTCGGCTCAGAACCGCATCTCTCGTCGCACCCGCAGGCCTCGGCGAAGGAGCTGTCCGGCGCGGTCGACGGCCAGCCCGCCATCACCAGAAATATGTCCAGGATGAACAGCGCGATCGCAAGGTCGTTGAACAGCGTCGCCGCCCGCGGATTCCGCCCCACCTGGTTCGCAGCCCAGAACAGAAACGCGGCTGCCAGCAGGACCGCTTTAGCCAAGTCCATGCCCGTAGCGCGGCGCACAATCTGGTACACCAGGTAGGCGACGGCAATCATAGCCAGCGAAAAGGCCGCGATCGCGTCGTGCGTTCTGGCCGGAAACAGCCCTGGACCGGCATCCCAGGCGAACAGCACTCCGGCGCTTGCAAGTGCGATAAAGCCGAGCAGAACAGGAAGGACCCGGTGGGTCCGGTCAAGGCGAAGGAGCATGGGTCATTATGGCCCGCCGCTCGAAAGGAAATCGTAAAGCCCGAAAGGAAACCGTAAATAATGAGGTGGCGCGCCGTCCCAATCGAGACCGGCAGCCATCGCGCTCCGCCATCTCTAGCCCCGAGAATCCGATGCATTAGAATTCATGAAGGCTTTACATCCGGCAGCTCTCTGGAACAAATTGTCTTGCACGGTGGACCTCGATCGAACCACGTGCGTCCGGAAGGCTGCTGTTCATCGAAGCGCAAAACCTTGAAAGAGAAGGCCATGAAATACGCCGGGTTGCTGGTCATGCCAGCCGGATTCTTTCTCGCTATCGCCGCGCTGGTGCTGTTTCCCGACCCCGCCCGGCGCGGCATCTTCGTGTTCTGCGGGCTGGCCGTCGAGGCTCTGGGGCTGGGAGTCGCCGTGCGCGGGCACATCCTGCCGCGCGGGGAGAGCCAGCCATGAATCCCATCATTCCCGCCGCGCCCGCGCCGGCCATGAGTGAAGCCCTGTTCGCCTTCACCCTGGCGCTGCTGCTGGTGGCGCCGCTGGCCATTGCCGGGGTGGCGCTTACCAACGCGGGCTTTGGCCGCTCGCGCTCGGCTGCGCAGGCAATGCTCGGCAACCTGTCCGTCGTCGCTGTCGCCGTGATCGTGTTTGCGCTCTTCGGCGCGGCGCTCGCCGGCGACCCCCTGGGCGCTGGCCACGCCTTTCATCTCGCCGGCAAATCGTGGAACTGGGCCGGCTCCGGCCGGGTTCTGCTCCGCTCGCTCGCCGTGGGGCCCGGCGCCGGCTTCAACCCCGCGCAGCTTGCCCTGCTCTTCGAGTTCCTGGCCGTCGGCCTCGCGGCGCTCATTCCCTGGGGATCGGGAGCCGACCGCCTGCGCCTCGCCGCCGGATGCGCGATGGCTGCCGTCCTTGCCGCCATCGTTTTTCCGCTGGTCGCGCACTGGACCTGGGGCGGCGGATGGCTGGCGCAGCTCGGAACCACCTTCGGGCTCGGCGCGGGCTTTCTCGATCTGGGCGGCGCTGCCGCGGTCCACGCCGTCGGCGGCCTGAGCGCACTGGCGATGGTCTGGATCGCCGGGCCGCGTAAAGGCAAGTTTCCCAAGGAGGGCTTCTCCACCGCCATGCCCGGCCACAACGCCGTCTATGTGCTCTTCGGCTGCCTCATCAGCCTGGTCGGCTGGCTGGCCTGGAATGCCGCCGGCGCCATCCTCTGGCTCCATGCACCGCTGGGCGCGCTGCCGGTGACGGCGGTCAATACCGTTCTCTCCGCCGCGGCGGCTCTTGTGGCTACCTCGGCCGTAACCCGCTTCCGCTTCGGCAAGCCGGACGCCAGCATGTGCGCCAACGGCTGGCTCGCCGGCCTGGTGGCCTCGAGCGCCTGCGCGGCCATCGTCACGCCCGGCCAATCGCTGTTCGTCGGCCTGGTCGCCGGAGTCGCCACGCCGCTGCTCGTCGAGCTGCTCGAGCTCGCAGTCTCCATCGACGATCCCTCCGGCGCCATCACCGTGCACGCGGTCGCCGGCCTATGGGGGCTGCTGGCGCTTGGCCTCTTCGCCGCGCAGCCCGGCCAGCTCATGGCGCAGCTCGTGGGCATCGCCACGCTGCTCGGCCTGGTGCTGCCCGTGGTCTATCTGCTCTTCTGGGTTCTCAACCGCGCAGTTCCCTTCCGCGTCGACCCCGACGGCGAGCGCATCGGCATGGACCTGCACGAGCTGGGCGGCGGGGCCTATCCCGAATTCGTCATCCACCGCGACGATTCGTACCGATAGGCGGTGGAGCGGCTTGATTCAAGACGGCGAAACAGGCAAACGTCGCGCAAGCGCTCCTACGGCTTCTGCGCCTGCGGGGCCGGCTGGCTCGGATAGGCCTTCTCCACAGCCTCTTGGAACTGCCGGAAGAGCAGCACCCGCGGCGCATCCAATCCGTCGGGCATCGACCGCTCCCAGAGCGGACTGCTGAGCTTGCCGTTGGGAGTGACCTGGCAAACCTCAAAGAAATCGTCAGGCGGCCCCATCTCGCCCCCTGTCTGAATCCCCGGCCCACCCATCTGCCCGCCAGACCTGCCTTGGCCAGGAATCTGCGCACCGCCAGAACCACCCCAGCCCGGACTGCCCGAACCCGAACCAACCGAACCTGGCCCACTCGAGCCCTGACCGCCTGAGCCCGGACCGCTGCTGCGCGGGCTCACTCCCACGTCCGCGCTCGCCACGCGCCCCTTGCGTACCACGAACACAAGATCGGCCTGGTCGCGCTCCGTGGTCAGAGCATAGCGCTTCCAGTTCTGCAGCGCATCGCGCACATCGGCGATCGCCTCCCGGTCCTCGGGATAGAGATTCGGATCGAACTCCTGCCCGTCGACCGCCTCCACAAACACGTACCGCGCCTGCCCAAAGACCGCCGGCACGCCGGACTGCTTCTTGTCCTTGGCCTGCACCAGAAGAGCTGCGGGAAACAGCAGGAGGAAGGCGATTGCCCTGTGAGGCTTCATGCGGCACCTCGGAAAAAACGCATCGGGTCGCGGCGCGGGAATCCGCCGTGCCAGATCAGAGTACGCCCTTCCCAGCGCACGCGGCTCTTCCTGTAAGGATTTTCTTCACGGGTGGTAGCCCACCACCGGTGCCGGGTGCCCCATCTTCGACGATGCGCGTTCTTAGCGCATCGGCTAAGGTGGGAAACCACAACCCTTCGTCAGCCGCGCCTCTACCGCCGCGCCATCAACAGCATCAGCACAAACAGCACCACCGGCGCCAGCGCCAGCCCCGCATAGAGCAGCAGCTTTTTGGTCGGCAGACGCTTGTGCAGCGCCACACGCCGCGCGCCTTCATCCACGCCCACCTGCTCCTGGTGTTCCAGCTCCCAGGCCATCTCCGCGGCGGTCGCGTAGCGGTGGCGTGGATCGCGCTCCAGCGCGCGAAACAGAATCTCCTCGAGCTGCGGCGAGATTGCGGCATTCAGGCTGCGCGCCGGCTTGGGATCGACCAGCAGCCGCTCATTCATCACCGCCAGCGGATTGGGGCCGCTGAACGGCGTCGTGCCCGTCAGCATCTCGTAGAGCATCACGCCCAGCGCGTAGATATCGCTGCGCTGGTCGCCGCGCTGCCCCTTCACCTGCTCGGGAGAGATGTAGTCCGGCGTGCCCAGCGCCGGCGACATGCCGGTATAGGTCAGCCGCCGCGCGTCTTCCTTCATGGCAATGCCGAAGTCGATCAGCTTGATGCTGTCTCCCTCGCCCACCATGATGTTCTCCGGCTTCAAGTCGCGGTGCACCACGCCGCGCTTGTGCATGTAGTCCAGCGCGTCGCAGATGCCCAGCGTGATCCGGATGGCGCGCTCGACCGGCAGCTTGCGCTCTTCGTTCATAATCGACCGCAGCAGCCGCCCATCCACCCACTCGATCACCATATAGAGCCGGCTGCGATCTTCCCCGTCGCAGGTCTTCACAATGCCGGGGTGGTCCAGATCCCGGCCAATCTGCTGCTCGCGCGCAAAGCGCTCCAGCAAGATCGGGTCGGCCTCCATCTCAGCGTGCGGAACCTTGATGGCCACCTGCCGGCCGCTCCTGAGATCCGTCGCCCGGTAGAGCGTCGACATGCCGCTGCGGGCAACCGTCGCATCCAGGCGATAGTGATCCAGGGTATCTCCGGCCTCGAGTATTGTCATCGCTATACATTGCATAACAGATTCGAGTCTTTCATGGGAGACATAAGAAAATCGCAAAGAAATTGCATGGAAATCGATAGGATGAATGCAGGCAGCAGTTTGCCGAGAGCCCGTCCCCGTCGCCGGGCCTCAGGGTGGTAACCGGACCCCCACTTCTG
>JBAUCP010000486.1:0-14556 GCA_049677625.1 Occallatibacter sp.
GATGAAACCCGAGCACGAAATCTGGCTCGACCGGATCTGGGAAGGGCTGAGCGCAGCGGCCGGGAAATAAGTGTCTGCGCAGGGAATGAGCTGCGGAGACGAGAAAACGTTCTCATTCCGCTAGTAGATTGAAAAGCCGCGGTTTCCGGTTTGCAAGTGGCTCTGCGTGCCTGCCAAAAGCGAAGCGCGCAGCCAGCCCTGCGGCAAGCCCACAAATTGCTGGCTAGATAGAGGTTGTGAACCGCAATGCATGATCCGGCCGCTTTTCGTTCGCTGCACATCGAGCGCTTTCACGCCGAACCGGCAATCTTTGCCGCGCCAGGCCGCGTGAACCTGATTGGCGAGCACACTGACTACGCCGAGGGCTTTGTGATGCCCGCGGCCATCAACTTCGCCACGCTGGCCGGCATCTCGCCGCGCAGCGACGGCAAAATTGTCGTTTATTCAGAGAATTACGGCGAAGAGAAGACCTTTGACGCCGCGGCGCTGCCGCCCACGCGGAGCCGCCACTGGACCGACTATCCCATCGGCGTAGTGCAGATTCTGGCCGGCGAGGGCCACGCGATCCCCGGCTTCAGCCTTACCCTCTGGGGCGATGTGCCGGTCGGTTCGGGTCTTTCGAGCTCGGCGTCCCTTGAAGTGGCCACGGCGCTGGCCGTCGAGTCGCTGATCGGCGTCCGATATCCGGGCCCGGTGGTGGCGCGGCTCTGCCAGCGCGCTGAAAATGAGTATGTTGGCGCCAGTTGCGGCATCATGGACCAGTTCATCTCCGCCAACGGCAAGGAGAACCACGCGCTGCTGCTGGACTGCCGCGACCTGAGCTTCAAGTTGGCGCCCATCCCGGACCATGTGGCTCTGGTCATCGCCAACACCATGGTCAAGCACTCGGTTGCCGGCGGCGGCTACACCACCCGCCGCGCCGAGTCGGAGGCGGCCTGCGCCGTGATCGCCAGCCACCGGCCGGAGGTGAAGTTCCTGCGCGACGCGACACTCGACGATCTGGCCAGGTGGGGCGACGAAATGGCGCCCAAATCACTCATGCGGGCCCGGCACGTAATCAGCGAGAACCTGCGCACGGTGGCCGCCGCTGAGGCGCTGCTGCGCTGCGATATGGCTGAGCTGGGGCGGCTGATGGCCGAGGCCCACTGGAGTTACAGCAAGGACTTCGAGGCCAGTTGCGTGGAAGCGGACGCCATGGTCGATCTGGCGCAAGACCTGCCCGGCCTGATCGGCGCGCGACTCACGGGCGGCGGCTTCGGAGGCTGCACCATCAACCTGGTGGAGCAGGGCCAGGCTCAGGAATTCTCTGAGGTTCTGGGCAGGCGCTACACGGCGCAGATGGGCATTGTGCCGGAGATTCATATCTGCCGCGCCTCGGGCGGAGCGCACCGGCTCGCTTAGGGAGCCTCTGATTATGTTGGCCAGGCAAAGGTCAGAGTTTCCCTTGAGCATTGCCTCAGGGGCTAAAGCCCAGCAAATCGAGACGCCACAAGCGGCACGGCTAAAGCCGTGCCCTTTCAAAGCAACGTGCCTTTGACTTAATCAGAGGTTCCTTAGGTCAATTTCGCTTCAGATATTGCATGCAGATTGTGCGCCAGGCGGCTGAGCGGTTTGAGTAAACAGCTGGTGTAAAAATGCTGTGGCCGAAGGCGCATCCAACCAAAAAGCAGGAGAAAAACTTCCCACTCCGGCGAGTGGAAAATTAGAGCGGTGCCACAATTCGTGTGCCCTTTCTGGCGTCGTGCCAGGTGAGTTTTTCTTGAGGAAAAACCCACTCAGCAGTCGCGGCTTCGGGGTATAGCAATTGTGGAACCGCTGTAGGCGTTCCCGTGCAGCGGCGGGTAACACCCCGGTGGTACACAGCCGAAGGGGCGCAGGGCCTGGTTCCTTGATAGACTTGGAAGATGTTTTTTTCAGTGTAGCGCTCAGAGAAAGCGTTCCAATGCACCCGGCGCATGTGCCTGTCTAAAGGATGCCAGCGGCGGGAGTGGAAACGCGACGGAGAATCAGGAGCATGCAGTCGATATCGTACAAGCCATATTCATACGAACCGTTCCCCAGTTCGGGCCATGTCGCATACTTCTCCATGGAAATCGCGATCAATCCGGGTATGCCTACGTACTCGGGCGGCCTGGGCGTGCTGGCCGGCGACACGCTGCGCTCCGCCGCGGATTTAGGCGTTCCATTGGCAGCGTTTACTTTGCTGCACCGCAAAGGCTACTTCCAGCAGCACCTGGACGCTGGCGGCGTGCAGACGGAAGAGGTTCAGTCGTGGAATCCAGCCGACTTCTGCACCGAGGAGCCGGCGCGGGTCACGGTGCTGGTTGAGAACCGCGTGGTGACGGTGCGCGCCTGGCGCTATGACCTGGAAGGCCGCTTCGGCCACGTGGTGCCGATTTACTTGCTCGATACCGATCTCGACGGCAACTCCGGCTGGGACCGCGGGCTGACCGACCATCTCTATGGCGGCGACATCAACTATCGCCTGCAGCAGGAGATCGTGCTGGGCATGGGCGGCGTGCGCATGGCCAATACGCTGGGTTTGAAAGTAAACGTCTACCACATGAACGAGGGCCACGCCGCGCTGCTCACGCTGGCGCTGCTCGAAAGCCAGCTCGGCGGCGGCCCGCTGGGCGCGGCCACTGAGGCGGACATCGAGCAGGTGCGCCGCAAGTGCGTTTTCACCACGCACACGCCGGTTCCCGCCGGCCATGACCGCTTCTCTACCGAGCAGTCGATCCGCATCCTGGGCGGCGACCGCACCGCGCGCCTGCAGCAGCATGGATGCTTTCACGAGGGGCTGCTCAACATGACCATGCTGGCCCTGCGCTTCTCGCGCTACGCCAACGGCGTGGCCATGCAGCACGGCAAGGTGTCGCGCCAGATGTTTCCCGAGTTCGCCATCGACACCATTACCAACGGCGTACACGCGCCCACCTGGATGTCCGAGCCCTTCCAGCAGATGCTTGACGAGCACATTCCCTCCTGGCGGCGCGACAATCTCTATCTGCGCAACGCGATCGATCTGCCCGAGGCGAAGATCCTGGCCGCGCACAAGCGCGCCAAGGAGGAGCTGCTGGCCGAGGTCGGCTTGCGGACCGGGCAGGTGCTCAGCCCCAAGGTGCTCACCCTCGGCTTTGCGCGCCGCGTGGCCACCTACAAACGCGCCACACTCATGTTCACTGACTCCAAGCGGCTCATGGAGATAGCCGCCGCGGCCGGCGGGCTGCAGATTCTCTACGCCGGCAAGGCGCATCCGCAGGATGAACCGGGCAAGGCGCTGATCCACCAGGTGGTGGAAGAGGCCGCGCGGTCGTCGAACGACCTGCTGCAAATCATCTATCTCGAAAACTACGCGTGGGAGCTGGGCGCGAAGCTGACGGCGGGCGTGGACGTGTGGGTGAATACGCCCAAGCGGCCTTACGAGGCCTCCGGCACCAGCGGCATGAAGGCCGCCATGAACGGCGTACCCAGCCTGTCGATTCTCGATGGCTGGTGGATCGAGGGCTGCATCGAGGGCGTGACGGGATGGGCCATTGAAGACGGCGCCAACGATGAAGAAGAGGCGCAATCGTTTTATCGGAAGCTCGAGAACGCAGTTGTGCCGCTGTATCGCGAAGCCCCTGAGAAGTGGGCGCGCCTGATGCGCACCACGCTGGCCTTCAACGGCTCCTACTTCAACACCAACCGCATGGTGAAACAGTACAACCGGAACGCCTATTATCCGGAAAAGATACTCGAACGCGTGAAGGTGGAAGAAGAAGCCTACGCCGTTTAGCCCTGCCCAAATTCGAATATGAATTTTTCGCGAAAAGTCCCTCCTCAGCGGCTATGGCGGCGCCGATCTTACGGGTGGTGTCCTGATCCAGACGCCAGTATTCCCTCAGGGGCTAAAGCCCGCATCATTTTTTGGTCTTTCTTCGGCACGGCTAAAGCCGTGCCCTTTCAAAACAGCGCCAATCAGGACGCTGCCATCCTGCGCGTATGCTTGGCATGGCAGTGTGACTGGAGTATGCTTGGTCGCGAGAAAGCATTCATCCATCAACATTCAACAACGTCCATGAGGGGGAATTGAAACGTGGCAATTGCACGCCAGGTAATTACTTCGCTGCTGGGCGACGGCACCGACATTCTTGGAACCAAGGTGCTGGCCGTCAAGATCGCCGATGAAAACATCGTCTCCGGCTCGCTGCTCACCG
Source organism: Occallatibacter sp. (assembly GCA_049677625.1). Lineage (GTDB taxonomy): Bacteria > Acidobacteriota > Terriglobia > Terriglobales > Acidobacteriaceae > Telmatobacter. Next base: position 4,200 of record JBAUCP010000486.1, read on the forward strand.
TGGAGAGCAACCATTTCTGCGTCCTCAAGTCGCGCGGCGCGGTGCTGAACGTTTACGAGACCGGCCAGTACGCGCTCACCACTCCGGACAAGCCGATCCTCGGCTCCATCGCCCAGGGGTTCTTCGGCGGCAACTCGCCGTGGGTCTATGAGGTGATCTACATCAACCGCTCCAAGCTGCTGGTGCGCAGCGAGGGCGTGGCCACCAGCGAAGAGATGGCCGAGATGGCTTACCAGGTGGATTACTACATCCACGTGGACACCAAGGAAGCGGCGCTTGATCTGATCACGCACCTGCCCTTCAACGGCCACCTGATCGACACCAAGGAAGTGGCCGACTACGCCGGCCCGGCCATCGAGCAGTCGATCAACCAGATCGTCCAGGTAACGAAGATGGAAGACATCAACGAGCACATCGGCGAGGTGCGCGAGCTGGTGAAGAGCCATCTTTCGGATTTCCTGAAGACCTATGGCATTACGCTGAACGATCTGAAGGTACTGATCATGCCCAAGGACGAGCGCATGCGCGAGCTCATCTCGCTGCAGGCCATCGGCCTTTCGCCGATCGAAGCGGTGCGCTACTACCTGGCGCTCAAGATGGCCGAAAAAGGCCTGGTCTCCGCACCCAATGCAGCGGTTGGCGCACCATTCACCATCGGCGGCGCGGCCACGGGCTTCTATCCAGTGGGCGCCGAGACCGGAATGACCGGAGGAAAATAGTGCCGGACACGGGAGCAAAGGACAGCTTTTACGACGCAGGCGTGCTACGGCAGATCGCTACCAACCTGTTCTACGGCTGGGGCTACAACTTCTATCGCAAAGAGAACCAGCTCCGCGCCGACGACCAGATGATTCGCAGCAAAGCCTCGTCTTTGCTGGGCGAGGCGGTGACCAGCGTCTCCACAGCCGAGAGCGAGTACCGGCGCGAGTATCTTCCTCCGCCTTCGCGCGCCAAGCCGTTTCCCGATGCGGAGGCGGTCGCCTCGGCGCAGAAGCTGGAGCGGCTGGCAAGGGCCGTCGGCGCTGTGGAAGCCGCGCTGCAGCATCAGCCTGTGCCGGAGAACGACCGCATGACCCAGCGCTATCGCCAGGAAGCGCCGACGCTCCAGAAGCTGATGGAGCACGACGAGCGGCTGGTGGGCCAGTGCGAGCTGCTGCGCCGCGCGGTGAGCGGGCAGGATGGTCTGGCGATCCTGAAGAGCCTGGCCAACCTTGAGGCCGGGTTGGACGCGATTCGGGAGACGCTGCGGAATCGTGAGGCGGTGCTGCTCTGATCGGGGGTGAGGAATCGCGGCGGGAAATACGAAAGACTATAAAAGGCTGAAGACTATAAAGGGCTGTAGATAAAAATATCCCACCTTAGCCGCAAAACAAAGACGCGGCGAAGGTGGGGCACCCGGTTCATTGCTTGATCCGCAATTGCTCTAACCCAACTGGCGAATCTCGCTTGACGTTCCGCCGGCGGCGGGGATATAGCACTTCATCGTGTAATCCATCACCATGCGGTCGGCGTTGAAGCGCCAGCCCAAGGTGCGGATTGTCCGCTTCATGCGCTTGATCCAGCCGCGCGGCAGGCCGTCGCGGTCTACCTGGTAGTAGAGCGGAATCACCTCGTCGAGCAGCACGCGATACAGGTCTTCGCCGTCGCGGCTGTCATGCACGTCCATGTTGGAGTGGGTGCGGCCGGTGCCGATGCCGAAGCCGTTGAGGCCGTCGTAGGCCTCGGCCCACCAGCCATCGAGGATGGAGAGGTTGAGGCCGCCGTTGAGCACGACTTTCTGGCCGCTCGTGCCCGAGGCTTCCAGCGGACGGCGCGGATTGTTGAGCCACACGTCCACGCCCTGGACCAGATGCCGGCCCACGTTGATGTCGTAGTCCTCGATGAAGACGAACTTGTCGGAGAAGTCCGGGTCGCGCATCAACTGCGCAATCTGCTGCAGCACCTTCTTGCCCGGCTCGTCGTGCGGATGCGCCTTGCCGGCAAAGACGAACTGTACGGGCCGCTTGGCGTCGTTGACCATCACGGCCAGGCGCTCGATGTCCTTGAGCAGCAGGTTGGCGCGCTTGTAGGTGGCAAAGCGGCGCGCAAAGCCGATGGTCAGCGCGTCGGGCGAGAGCACCTTGCCCAACCGCTTCAACACCTCCGGCGACTCCGAGCGGCGCGCGGCCTGCTCGTGTGCGCGGCGGCGCGCGAAGTTGATGAGCTGCGCCTTCAGGCTCAGGTGCGTCTCCCACAGCTCGCCGTCGTCTACTGTTTCGATTGCCGACCAGGTCTGATCGGCTCCGCTCTGGCGATGCCAGCCCACCCCGAGATGGCGGTCGTAGAGCCGGCACATCTGCGGCGCCAGCCACGAGGGAACGTGCACGCCGTTGGTCACATGGCCAATCGGCACGGCGTCCTCGGGACGGCCGGGATACAGTCCCTTCCACATCGCGCGCGATACCTCGCCGTGCAGCGAGCTGACCGCATTCACGCGGCGCGCCAGCTTGAGCCCCAGCACCGTCATGCAGAACGGCTCGCCAGAATCCGTGGGTTGCTCGCGGCCAAAGCCCATCAGGTTCTCGTGCGAGATGCCGAGCTCTTCGCGCAGCGGCCCCAGGTGCTCCTCGGTCAGGTCGGCGCTGAAGCGGTCGTGCCCGGCGGGAACGGGCGTGTGGGTGGTAAAGATCACTTCGCGCGGAATCTGGCTCGCCGCCGCGTAGAAGCCCAGGCCCTCTTCCTGCATGCGCGAGCGGATCGCCTCAAAGACCGCGAAGCCGCTGTGGCCCTCGTTCAAATGCAGAACGCCGGGCGTAATGCCCATCGCCTTCAGCGCGCGGAATCCGCCCACGCCCAGCAGCAGCTCCTGGCGAATGCGCGTCCGCGCGTCGCCGCCATAGAGCCGCGACGTGGTGTCAAGATCCTCCGGCGCGTTGCCGGCCACATTCGAGTCAAGCAGCAGCAGGTCGCAGCGGCCCACCTTCACGCGCCACACCTTGGCGCGGATCACGCCGCCGCGCGTAGCGATCTCGATCACCACCGGCTCGCCGTTCACGCCGATCGCCGGCTGCATGGGGAGCTGGTTCACATCGGTCTGGAGATACTCCTCGCGCTGCCACCCTTTTTCGTCCAGCCGCTGCAAAAAGTAGCCCTGACCGTAGAAAAGTCCGATGCCGATGAGCGGAATATCCAGGTCGGAGGCGCTCTTGATGTGGTCGCCAGCCAGCACGCCCAGCCCGCCGGAGTAGATCGGCAGCGACTCGTGCAGCCCGAACTCGGCGGAAAAGTATGCCACTGGCCGCGGACGCAGCACGCCCGCGTGGTTCGCACCCCAGGTGCGGTCGGCCTTGAGATACTCCTGTTGCCGGCGGTAAACGTAGTTGATGCGGCTGTGCAGCAGCAGCTCGCTGGCGCGGCGGTCAATCTCTCCCAGCGGCATCTCGCTCAGCAGCGAGATGGGGTTCTGATTGAGCTGGCGCCAGCGCACCGGGTTCAGGTCGTGGAACAGGCTTACGCAGTCGTTGTCCCAGCTCCACCACACGTTGCGCGCCAGCGCCCACAGCTTCTCCTGGGCCGGGGCGATAAAGCGGTCCAGCGTGCGCGCCTCGCTCACAATCGGCGCCACCTGGCTGGCGGCCTCTGAAAGCATGCGGATCTCCGTATCGCGAAAGCTGCGCGGCTCTTTGGTCTGAACCACAAGCACTCCCTGCAGGACGCCGCGGTCGACGATGGGAACGCCCAGGAACGAGTGGTACTCGTCTTCGCCGGAATCTTTGAAGTATTTGTAGCGCGGATGGTTGTGTGCGTCGGCCACGAACACCGCCCGCATATGCTCGGCCACCAGCCCGGAGAGCCCCTCATTCAGCGGCATGCGCAGCGTGCCGATGCAGCGCGGATGCAAGCCCAGCGTAGCCGCAAGCACCAGGTTCGAGCGGTCGGGCTCCAGCAGATAGGCCGAACAGACATCGGTTTGGAAGCGCGAAGCAATCAGCGCCACGATGTTCATGAGCGTTTCGGCCGGCTTGCCCACTTCTTCCGCGAGGCTGGCTATCTCCTCCAGGGTCAAAACAAGATTGGCGTCAGTCGGGGCTGGGATAGGATTCATCGAGTACCTTCGCCTTTCGTTTGAGAGATAGAACCGCGAAACCCGCACCGTACGCTGGCAGGGAGGTGATGAGTGAGTTGGAACTATACGCCGCTTTGCTCAATACGGCAGACTGAACTAACCGCGAGGAAAGCTCCCGCGTCGATGATCTGGATGAATTTCACAATACCACACCCTTCGCCCGCAGCCGCGAGAGATTTGCGCGCGCAGGCAATCGGTTTTGACCGGGTTGGAACAGTACGGACCTTGAGCCCGTACGCGCCGGAGCGCAGGCTTGCCCCTCCCGCCGGCGAAACTCCTGCTCATTGCTCCTCCTCCGCCGCCTGGGGCGTCCTCAGCCATTTCGCATCGTGGACCCGGCCTGCGGCCCGCCGCGCTCAGCCGGATTGATGACAATCGTCTTCGGCGCAAGTGGTGAATTGCCGCGCAGCCAGCCGCGGCGCGCTGCCGTTATGATGATGAGTTCCATTGCTTCCATCAGGAGCGGAGATGACTCGATACGGAATGGTGATCGGCCTCAGGCCCGAGGCTGAAGAGAAGTACAAGGAGTATCATGCGGCCGTCTGGCCGGGGGTGCTCAAAACCATTAGCGCGTGCAATATCCGCAACTATTCCATCTATCTGCACAACCACACGCTCTTCGGCTACTTCGAGTATCACGGCGCCGACTACGCCGCCGACATGGCGAAGATGGCCGCCGACAAAACCACGCAGGAGTGGTGGGCGATCATGGAGCCCATGCAGAGCCCGCTGCCCGACCGCAAACCCGGCGAGTGGTGGATGGCGATGGAAGAGGTCTTTCACCTGGATTGAGCGGCCCAGGAAATCGAGTGCCCCAGAGCCTGCCCTGAGCTTGTCGAAGGGTTCGGCGCGTTTTCAGCGCCTAACCTGGGATAGCACGAACCTCAACCACCGCCGAGCGCTCTACTTAACCTCGCATGTTGCCGGCGCATCCACTGGGTCGCAGCGCACCACCGCGTTCCCCGGAAGACTCACCGAATAATGCCCTGCCCAGCGCGCCGGTTCGCTGGCCGGATAATCGGTGCTGAGTATCTGCGCGCCGCTCGCGATCATCGCGTCGCGGGTGCTGGTGTCATCGGTGCGCGCCTGTTTTGTATCGGAGTCAGTCCGCGCACGCACCAGGTACCCCTGGCGCACCAGCTCGGTGATCTTGTCGGCGGGCCCGTCGTTGCACTCGGTAAAGGCTGCATCCGGCTCGCCCGGCACCGCATTGGTGAACAGCACGCGCCCGCGCAGCGAAGGATGCCCCTCAAGATAGACCGGCCCCACCGGCCGCTGGTCCATGAGAAACACAACCTTGCCGCGCGCCTTGGCGAGCGTGGGCCAGTTGCCGGCGAGGATGGCTTCATTCAAGGTCTTGTAGTGGCCGCGCACGTCGTCGGGTGTGATCAGCTCCCGCGGCGGAAAGACGCTGCGAATCTCCGCATCGAGCGCGTCGAAGGTGGCGGAGGTGAAGGTCTCGGGCTCGGTGGGCTGCTCCGGCGGATGCGCCTTGCCCTGTTTGGTCTCCACAAGAATGAAGAGCGGGATGTGGTGCGGGTGCGCGTGCGACCAGCGGCGCACCTCTTCGAGGCAGGCGACGAAGGGTTGGCACACGCTGCGATAGTCCAGGTCCTGGATGTGCATCACCTTGAAGCCGGGCTTGAGCATCGCGCCGTTGGGGTCGAAGGGAGGATCGGGCGGAAGGTTCGCAGCGGCCACCAGGCGCGGACCGTTGGGATCGGCGTAGCGCCCACCCTTGCTGTCGGCAAAGACATCGAGCTCGATCTGGCGCACGCCGCTGTCGAACTGCTGGGTCAGCGAAGGATGACTGTAGTCGAGTCCATTGAAGAGTGCAGGATTCTTTTCCTGCCACATCCTGGCCGCACTGGGCGCAATCCCGGCGTGATAGCTGTTGTGCGTGCCGATGACCTGAATCTGATTCAGCTTGAGCGCTTCACCGCCCTGCTGCGCAGGACACGCAGGGACCAGCAGCGATTCACCCAGAAAAATTGCGACCGCGAAGACCAAAATCCGTCCGAGATTCCGATTCATTGCGAGGATGTTCCCCCTTTCGCGGCGCGTATGGTGCCCGCTCTCCGCCCAAAACAGCCTACAGGATTTCGGGGCCCGCGAGCATCAACGTTGTGTAACGTTGGGCAAACGCCGCGCCCGGGTCCGGCTCTGCGAAAATGGAAGAGATGCTTTCGCTGCAAAATGCCGGTAAGCGGTTCGGACCGCGAATTCTGTTTCTTGAGGCCAACTGGCTTATCCGAAGCAAAGAGAAGACCGCGCTGGTGGGCGCGAACGGCGCGGGCAAATCGACGCTGATGAAGGTGCTTGCGGGCCTTGAGTCTCTCGACTACGGCGAGATGCAGCGGACTCGCGGAATGAGCATCGGCTATCTGCCGCAGGAGGGTCTGCGGCTGACGGGCCGCACTGTCTTCGAGGAGTGTCTCACCGTTTTTGATGGAATACGCGAACTGGAGCGCGAGGCAGAACGGCTGGCCGCGCAGATGGCCGAGCTGGACCACGAGGGCCCAGAGTATGAATCAGCCGCGGAGCGCTATTCCATGCTGCAGGAGCGCTTTCATGCGCTCGACGGCTACGCGCTGGACGCGCAGGTGGGCGGCGTGCTGGGCGGCCTCGGCTTCGGCAAGGAAGACTGGTCGCGGCAGACGGACGAGTTCTCAGGCGGATGGCAGATGCGCATCGCACTGGCCAAGCTGCTGCTCGCCAAACCTAATCTCTTACTTTTGGATGAGCCTACAAACCATCTCGATCTTGAGACGCGCAACTGGCTTGAAGACTATCTGAAGAGCTATCCCTTTGGTTACATCCTCATCTCCCACGATCGCTATTTTCTCGATGTGACGATCGACCGTACGGTGGAGATCTGGAACAAGCGGCTCACCATCTACCAGGGCAACTTTACGAAATACCTCAAACAGAAAGACGAGCGCCGCGTGCAGCTTGAAGCGTCTTATCGCAACCAGCGCGAGCAGATCGAGCATCTCGAGGCCTTCATCAACCGCTTTCGCGCCCAGGCTACGAAGGCCAGGCAGGTGCAGAGCCGCATCAAGGAGCTCGAAAAGATCGAGCGCATCGAGATTCCGGAAGAAGAGCCGGTCATTCACTTCAAGTTCCCGCAGCCGCCGCCCTCGGGGCGCATGGTTGTGGAGGCGGAAGACTTGTCGAAGAGCTACGGCGAAAAGCAGGTGCTCGACAACGTGCGCTTCACCATCGAGCGCGGCGACCGCGTGGCGCTGGTGGGCGTAAACGGTGCGGGCAAGTCGACGTTGATCAAGCTGCTGACCGGCGTGGAGACGCCGACAGCGGGAACAGTGAAGCTGGGCCACAACGTGGTGAGCGAGTATTTTGCGCAGGACCAGTACAAGGTGCTCGAAGGTGATGTACGCATGCTGGACGCGATCAGCCGCGCGGCGCTCAAGGTACCTGAGGTTGAGCTGCGCTCGCTGCTGGGTTGCTTCCTGTTCTCGGGCAACGACGTCTTCAAGCCGCTGGGCGTGCTTTCAGGAGGCGAGCGGAACCGGTTCGCGCTGGCCAAGATTCTGGTTTCGCCCTCGAATTTTCTGCTTCTCGACGAGCCCACGAACCACCTGGACATGCGCGCGAAAGACGTGCTGCTGGAGGCGCTGGCTGTCTTCAGCGGCACGGTGATCTTTGTCTCGCACGATCGCTACTTCATCGACCGGTTGGCAACGCGGGTGCTTGAGGTGGAGAACGGCGCGGTGACTTCGTATGAGGGCAACTACGAGGATTACCTGCGCCGCAAAGATTTGCTGGCTGCGGGCAGCATCGTATCCGTCGAGCCCGGCCCGCAAGGCTCTGTGTCCCATTCTTCAAGCAGTCTCACCACCCGAAGGGCGGGAGATCCCGCGATTCCCGCTATGGAACGAAACGGAAGCCTGCAGGAAACTACGGAAGCCGCACCCAAGGATCGTCCGCGGCGGCTCAATCCGATCAAGCAGAAGCAGATGGAAGACCGCTGCGTGTTCCTGGAGGAAGAGGTCCCGCGCATCGAAGCAGCCATCGCTCATACTGAGCAGCAGTTGGGCGTCTATGTTTCGGCAGGGGAGACGGAGCGGCTGACGAAACTGGCCGAAGAGCTTCGCGCGCAGCTCGCATCGCTTACCACGGAGTGGGAAGAGCTGATGCTGCAGCTTGAGGGGCAGGCGGCGGGATAACGCCGGCCGGACGGCGAAAGTTAATAACAGGCTCTAGTACCATGACCGCGCAGATTTGTGGTTTCCCAGGTCTCAAAAGCGAGACCTGGGGCACCCAAGCTCATGGGTACGATTACAAAATCACCGGGTCACGATATTAGGCAACTGTTCCTGCCCGCAGCTTCAACTTGAGCCTGCGGATGGCCTTGATGAGCGCAGACTCCATGACCACGATGAAAGCCGCGGCGCCGAGCACGCCCGGCCACTCTCCGCGATGTGCATGGACAATGATTGAGCACAGGATGAATGCGTAAATAACAACGAAGCCCTCGAGAATCACGATGCGCCGGCGAAGCTTGCGCAGGGTTGCGTCGTCGAAGGGCAGATCGTCGGGCGTGGCCGAGGGCGGAAACTTCGCGTTTGCGGCGCGCAGGATGAGGACCACGGCGGCGACGACGATGAGGACTACTCCGGCGATAGCCCACAGCAGCGCGTCAGCCGGGATGCGCCAGCGAGCGATGGCCAGGGTAACGGAGATAAGGACGGCCGTTCCACCAAGAACCAGCAAGGACAGCCGCCTGGTTATATATCGCTCTCTCTTGAAGTAGCCGGCAATTTCGCTCATGCTGGAGGGTTCGCTCTCGTCACTGCGGTTGGATGATGCAGGTATTTGCACTCATGCTACACCGCGTGAGGCTTCAGTGCGCGTATTGCTTCCTCACTTTCGTAATGCATAATCAAATCAAGATGGCACTTTTGTGGAACCCCGAGAGCTGGCCGCAGCGGCTGGCGGAACTGGAAGCGCAAACCGGCGAGCTGAAGGAGGCTCCGCTGCGCCGCGACGTGCGATCGCTGGGAATGCTGCTGGGCGAAGTGTTGCGCGAGCAGGCCGGCGAAGAGCTATTCGATCAGGTGGAGGCGCTGCGCCAGGGCACCATCCGGCGGCGCGACGCCGAGGCGCACGGGCAAACCGAGGAAGCCGCCCGCCACGCCGCCGCGGCGCTTGAGCAGGTGCATGCGCTGCCCGCGGAGCGCTCCACTCTGCTCACGCGCGCCTTCGCGTTTTACTTCGAACTCATCAACCTGGCCGAGACCAACCACCGCAAGCGCCGCCGCGTGGCGCTGCGCCTGAGCGGCCAGGCAGGCCGGCAGCGCGGTTCACTCGAGGGCACACTCTGCGAGATGCGCCGCGTGGGCATTGGCGCGGAAGAGGCGCTCGACTGGCTGCGCCGCGTGCTGGTGGTGCCGGTGTTTACCGCGCACCCTACCGAGGCCGCGCGCCGCACGGTCATGTTCAAGCGCCGCCGCGTGGGCGAGTTCCTTGAGGCGCTCGACCGCATTCCAATCCCCGAGCAGGAACTCGCGCGCCTGGAGCAACTGCTGCTGGCCGAGATCACCAGCCTGTGGCAAACCGACGAGGTGCGCTCGCGGCGGCCCACGGTCTACGACGAGATCAAGATGGGGCTCGACTACTACGACGTGTCCATCTTCGAGACACTGCCCGGGCTTTACCGCGAGATTGCAGAGGCGCTGCGCGCCGCCTACGGCATGGAGATTGAAGCGCACGAGCTGCCGATCGTGCTGCGCTTCGGCTCCTGGATCGGCGGCGACCGCGACGGGAACCCTTTTGTGACGCCCGAGGTGACGCGCGCGGCCATTCAGCTTGCCCGCAGCCATCTGCTCTTCTACTACGTGCGGCAGTTGGACAGCATCATCGACCTGCTGACCACCAGCGCACAGCAGCGGCCGGTGAGCGATGCGCTGCTCGAGCGCTTGGGCAGCTATCTGGCCCAGGTGCACACGCCGGAGAGCCAGGTCTTCGGCGCGCAGTATGAGTTCGAGTATTATCGCCGCTTTGTCATCTGCCTGAAGACGCGCCTTCAACGCACGCTTGAAGAGAGCGGCGCATTGCCGCACGGCGCCGCGCTGCCGGTCACTCCGCTTACGCTCGCGCGCGAACACGACAAACTGGCCCAGGCGCTGCCGGCCTATTGCTCGGTGCAGGATTTTCTGGACGACCTGGAGACGCTGCGCGCTTCGCTGGCCGAGCACAAAGGCCTGCGCATTGCGCGCACCCTCATCGATC
>JBAUCP010000487.1:0-4613 GCA_049677625.1 Occallatibacter sp.
CCGGCAATCACCCTGCATTTACCCCGCAGCCAGACCCGCCGCCGTCTTCAGCGCACCCAGCGCAGAACAACCCCCGAAGCATCGGACACCCCCAAAAGTAATTTAGTCACAGCCTCTCAGGATGACAGAGTATTTATGATGCGAACTTTGGAGACAGGACACTAGGGCCTGTCATCGCACATGCCAGATCGGACAGACTTCGCCGCCGGCCCCAGCCGGACTGGCGCCCTGCTCCGATTCTTCTCCCGCCACTTCCCAATTCCCGCCCCGTCCGTCAAACCCTTACGCGAAGGCCCTGAAGCGGTCCCAACCCCACCGGGTTGGCCGCGGTGCGCTCCCGCCGGATACAATAGACTTCTACGCTTGGAAACACAGCGATACGCCATTTTTCTTGAGAGTTTGGAGCAGGTGCACGTGAGAGGCATGAACCGCCGCGGTCTGCGGCTTGAGTGGGTTGCGGGGCTGGGCATGGCGCTGGCCATGGCTGTGCTGCCGGCAGCCGCGGCTGCGACGCAGAGTGTCGCGACTGAGACAACGCTGAACGTAAGCACGAGCGATCGGACTGGCCGCACCCAGGCCTCGGTCACGGTGAACGTCACTGGCGATGACGGACTGCCGGCTGCCGGCGCCGTGAGCATTCAGGATGGCAGCCGCACCCTGGCTGAAATGGCGCTCAATGGCTCAGGCCAGGCCACAGCTAACATTGGCCTGCTGGGCGGAGAGCACGCGCTGCGCGCCGTTTATACGGGCGACACCACGCACATTGCTTCCAGCTCGCCGGTGAGTGAGCTGCAGGCTGAGAGCGGCTCGACGCCGAATTTTGCCATCAGCCTCACGCCCATTTCGCCGTCCTCATTTCCACTCACTCTCCCCCAGGGCCAGGCGGGAACGGTTCAGGTAACTGTGACGCCGGAGAACAACTCCTCTCTCACGGCGCCGATGTTTGTCACACTCTCCTGCTCCGGGCTGCCCAACGAGTCCTCCTGCACCTTTACTCCGGAGAGCGTAGAGATTCTGCCCACCACGCCGGCAACCTGTTCCTCCGGTTCGCCCGTATCCGACTGCCCGCCTGTCAGTTCCATGCTGGTGCAGACGGAGGCGACCGGCACGGTCGGCAGGATCGTCCCCGACAGGAAAAGCAGCCCCATAGCCTGGGCATTTCTGCTGCCCGGCGTTCTCGGCCTCGGTGGTCTTGCCTGGGGAGCGCGCCGCCGCACATGGCTCGGCCGTCTGGCTCTCGTGGCCCTGGTGGGAGTGGTCACCACGCTCGGCGCTTCAGGGTGCAGCCCGCTCTATCGCTACTATCAGCATGGCCCCGGCGACAATCCTGCCACACCCGCAGGCACGTACAATGTGACCATTAGCGCGCAATCCAGCAACGGCGTGACCGCGATCACCAACACCACGACGATGGTGCTGACAGTTCAATAAAACAACCGCAAGAGCCAGCATGAAGCGCCGGCATTCCCTTCCCGCGGAGGTTTACGCGCTGGTCGACGAGACCCCGGCCGCAATCCTGCTGGAAGGCGGAAGGCCGGGCAACAAAATCGATGCAAATCAGGAGCCGTGGACACGCCTGTTCACGGCTCCTTTGCGTGTGTGCGCCGCACATCAGCCGGCGGAGATTCCCGCGCTCTTCAGCGAAATCGAACGCGCCGTGCAAGCCGGCCTCTATGCCTCCGGATTTTTCGCCTACGAGTGCGGCCACTACTTCGAGCCGAAGGCTGCAATGCACCCAGGCCACAACGGCCCTCTGGCCTGGTTCGGCCTCTACGACCACAGCTACGGCTTCGATCACACTACCGGGCAGTTTATCGAAGGCGAGCCGCCGGAGCTGGCCGCCTTCCGCAACCGCGACCCGTCTCGCGCCGAAGCCGCCGCCGAGTTCGCGCTCTCGCAATCGGACTACGCCAGCCGCATCGCCGCGATCCATGAATGGATTCGCTCCGGCGACGTGTATCAGCTCAACTTCACCGCGCCGTGGCGCGTGGAGTTGCGCGGCGGCAGCGCGGCAGCGCTCTACGCGCAGCTCCGCGCCCGCCAGCCGGTCGACTACGGCGCGTTTCTCCACTGGCAGCCGGGCCGCCGCATTCTCTCTTTCTCGCCCGAGCTGTTCTTCCGCATCGAGAATGACAGCGGCGTGCGCCGCATCATAACCCGGCCCATGAAAGGCACCGCGCCGCGCGGACGCACCACGCGCGAAGACCGCGAGCGCGCCGAGTGGCTGCGCAGCGACCCCAAGAATCGCAGCGAAAACGTCATGATCGTCGACTTGCTGCGCAACGACCTCGGCCGCGTGGCCAGCTTCGGCACCGTTCGCGCCGAAGAGCTGTTCACCGTGGAGCGCTACCCCACACTCTGGCAGATGACCTCAACGGTGACGGCAGAGCTGCGCGAAGAGATCGGCTATGAAAAAATCTTCCGCGCACTGTTTCCCTGCGGCTCCATCACCGGAGCGCCCAAGGTCCGCGCCATGCAGTTGATCGGCGAAATCGAGCGCCGCCCGCGCGGCGTCTACACCGGAGCGATCGGCTTCTTTTCGCCGCAGCGCACCGTCTTCAACGTCGCTATCCGCACCCTCGAGATCGAAGGCGATCATGGCACGATGGGCGCAGGCAGCGGCATCGTGATCGACTCCGATCCGGCGGAAGAGTACCGCGAGTGCCTGCTCAAAGCGCGGTTCCTCACGCAATCTTCCAGCAGTTTTCCCGCAGAGTTTTCGCTCATCGAGACCATGCTTTGGAATGGCTCCTATCCGCTGATCGATCTCCATCTCGACCGCCTCATGGACTCCGCGGACTATTTCGATTTCGCATCTGACCGTGCGGAGGTGCTCACCGCTCTCGAAGAGAACGCGCGCGCATTTGGCGATCACGCTGCGCGCAAGGTGCGACTGCTGATGGATCGCGATGGCGGCCTGGCGATTACGGATGAACTGCTGCCCCCGCGGATTGAAAGTGGCCGCGTGGGCCGTGTGCGCATTGCGCAAGCGCGCACCGATCCCGGCGACCCCATGCTCTTTCACAAGACCACGCACCGCCCCGTCTACGCGGAAGCCTTCAGCCGGGCTACGCGCGACGGCTTTGACGATGCGCTCTTTCTCAACCTGCGCGGTGAGTTGACTGAAGGCGCCATCTCCAGCGTGTTCATCGAAAAAGACGGCCGCCTGCTCACACCGCCCATCGAGTGCGGCCTGCTCGCCGGCGTCTACCGCCGCCATCTGCTCGAAACCTGCGCCAACGTCGAAGAGCGCGTCCTCTACAAAGAAGACTTGCACCATGCCGACGCAATTTATCTCGCCAACGCCGTCCGCGGCCTGCGGCAAGTCCGCATCGAGTGGTAAAACGTTAGCGGGGGTTTTCGCGCATGAAAGGCACCGCCGCTACCGTCCGCAGAAAAATCGCTTGTGCGACCGCACTGCTGCTGGCCGCGGTTCTTCATGCGCAGACCGCCGATCAGGCATGGCTCCGCTACAACGGCGGCCACAGCCACGCGGGCATCCCTTCTTCTGTTCGCGCTCTCGGCGACGATCTCAAGGAGCAGTCAGCCGTGCAAGAGTTGCAGCGCGGCATCCTGGGACTCACCGGCGCGACGCCGGCCGATGCCAAAGGCGAAACCGTAGTGGGCACGCTCGACGAAGTGCGCAAGGCCTTTCCCGCGCTCGCCGCACCGGTGAAACTCGGCGCTCACGGATTCTGGCTTGATCGCACGGTTTGGCGCGGACATCCGCTTGTCATTGTCGCCGGCTCCAACCCGCACGGCGCGCTCTTTGGCGCGTTCGATCTGCTGCGCCTCATCGCCACCGGTGCGGATCTCACACACCTCGATGTCATTGAGAGCCCCGCCGTGCCCATTCGCTGGGTCGATGAGTGGGACAACTTCAACGGCACAGTCGAGCGCGGCTACGCCGGCCGCTCCATCTTCTTTGAAGACGGAAAAGTCCGCGACGACCTCACCGCCGCCGGCGAATACGCGCGCCTTCTGGCGTCCATCGGCATCAGCGGCTGCAATGTAAACAACGTGAATGGCGCCGCGCCGTTTCTCGATCCGCAAATGCTCCAGGGCCTTGCCCGCGTGGCGACCGCCATGCGTCCCTGGGGCGTGCGCCTGGCCATCAGCGTCGATATCGCCAGCCCGCAAAAAATCGGCGGGCTCAAGACCTTCGATCCACTCGACCCGCAGGTAAAAGCCTGGTGGGCAGCCAAAGTAAATGAAATCTACACACTCATTCCGGACTTCGCGGGCTTCACTGTGAAAGCCGATTCCGAGGGCCAAGCCGGCCCCGCGAGCTACGGACGCAGCCCCGCCGACGCGGCCAACCTGCTCGGCAACGCGCTCGCGCCGCATGGCGGCATCGTCCTCTATCGCGCATTCGTCTACAACAATCATCTCGATTCGAACGACCTGAAGGCCGACCGCGCGCGGGCCGCTTACGACATCTTTCATCCCCTCGACGGCAGCTTTGCCCCCAACGTCCTTGTCCAGATCAAGTACGGCCCCATTGACTTTCAGGCGGAGGAGCCGGTATCGCCGCTCTTTGCGGGCCTGCGCAAGACAAACGAGGCAATGGAACTGCAGATCACGCAGGAGTATCTCGGCCAGCAGCGGCACCT
>JBAUCP010000488.1:0-8887 GCA_049677625.1 Occallatibacter sp.
GAGTACGTGTTGGCCAGTTGCGTAAAGTAGGGCACGTCGCCGTTCTGGACGTTATAGAAACCCATCGCCGTTGAACCTTCTCCGGTGGTCACGTCGCCCGGAGCATAGTTAGTGCTGAAGTTAGCCGGCTGCGTAACTCCGTTTGTGCCTGCGCCGACTGTTGTTTCGACCCACGGAAACAGCCGCGCGTTGCAGCCTGACGGGTTGTCGCGCGTGGACCGGTCGGCGCTGCAATCCAGTTGCTGCCACATCTGGTAGAAGCGGTGCACAGGGCTGGCCGCATAGGAGTTATACGTGAATGTGTCGCCATTGGTCAGTTGGAATGGTCCCGCGGGCAGGCTATTGACATTGGTAATGCGCGCGTCAGGAGTTGCGGAGGTCTGCCCGCTTCCGCCCGTTACGAGATAGGCGTAGTAATCCGCGGGCAGACCGTTCTCCGACTGCTTCGCAAGCGTCAGGCTGTCGTCCTTCACATATGAATCTTCGGGGCCGCCAACCAGCGGCGCCGGAAGCACAGCGCCGGGGAACTCCGTCTTGGTGGGGCTGAGCAGGTATCCGTCAGAGGCCTCGTCATACGCTGCTTTTTGCTCGGCTTTGTCAAAGTTCGGGCCAGGGGTTCCGTCGGCCTTGATGATGCCTTCAGAGAGCAGATTCCAGACGGTCTCGCCTTTCTTGGGAACGTAGGTCGCAAACACGTGATCGAAGCTGCGGTTTTCGCCAATGATCACGATCACGTGTTTGATGGGCGTGCTGGTGTCGTTGTCGCGGGATCGCGTGCTGGGAGATTGAGCATCTGCAAGGGGGTTGCCAATGACAAGCTGGAGGATGGCGGCGGAGATCAACCCGGCGCGGGCCGTCCTGAGGGCACTTACTGCGACCTGCTTAACAAACATACTGTTCTCCTCTGTTGAGTTATCTGCTCAACGCCAGGAGCATAAGGCCGCAGGATTAAATGGCGAGTCTCAGCGCGGTGAAGAGAGGATGAATATTTTCGAGTTATGCGAGCTAAAACTGCCGAAGTAACAAGGTTGCCTGCGAATTGTTACTTTGCGGATAATTTCTCGCATGGCGAAGCGCCACATGCAGTATGACTCCCGGCAACAGTCGTCCCGCGCAACTTATCCCCGGAAGAAGACCGGTCGAGCGATGTTGCGCCCGGCAACACCTCGATTGTCCCCATCATCCCTTTGTCTTCATGCTCGAGCAGATGGCAGTGATAGGGAAATGTTCCCACAATGCCGGGATCGCGAAAGTCCACGCGGATGCGGATACTCGGATACCCGAGCAGGTGTCCATTGTAGTAAGGAACGTTCACCGTATCGCGAAGGAAATTTTCGTGCACCGGTATGCCCATGTAGTCGAGCAGCAGAAAGTGAAGCTGGTGAATGTGAAACGCGTGCAGCTCCTGCGAGCGGTTTTCGATGATCCAGTCCTCGACGGTTCCTTGCTGTGCAACAATATTCGGCTCCGCCGCATTCATGTCGAACATTTTGGGCGTCTGTCCCTCCACCGTCAGATAGAACTCCACCGCGCTGGTGGGATCGTTCGGATCGGCCAGCTTCTCTGAGAAGTAGAGATGCCGCACGCGCACCGGTGCCACATCTCCCAGCCATGGCCGCGTGGGCGGCGGCGGCGGTTCAGGCGAGCTCTCCAAGTGCGAGAGCGGTTCCGGTGCATCCGCCGCAGCCTCAATCTGCGCCAATGCGCGATTGGGATCGTTCTCTCCGCCTGGACCGGTATCCACCGTGCGCGTGACCAGCAGCCCGGTCTCGCCCGCGGCCGGGCCCGTCACGACAAACTCCACGCGCGCTCCCGGCGGAACGGCAAGATGCGTCTGCCAGTTGATGGGCTCCTGCGGCCCGGCGTTCTCTGCGCCGCGTGCGCCAATCGGCACGCCGTCCATCGCCACCAACCCCAAAGGCTGCGGTGTGCGGTTGAAGAGCACTTCGAGATTCAGATAGGTGATGGCCGACGCATTCAACACGCGCCATAACTGCTGCTCGCCCGGTCTCATCTGAATCGCCGCCGGCGGATAGTCGGGATACGGCACAGGAACATAATTAATAGAGAGATCCTTCGCCGGTTTGCCGAAACCCGTGCCGGTATTGGCCGCGTCTCCATCGCGATCGACCAGAAACTTCGGCACTACCGGCTCGGACTTCGATGGCGGAGCATTGGGATTCATCAAGTCTTCGTCGCGAAGGATGAAGACGCGCTCCGGTAGTCCGGCCAGCTCCTTTTTCGCGCGCTCAATTCCCTCCACAATCAGCGCCCCGGAAGCTCCGCCCAGCACCTGCTGCTTTGAAAATCCATGAATGTGCGGATGATACCAGTAGAGCCCCGGCGGCTCGTCATCCGGAACGCGAAATCGATAGGTAAAGGGCGGGTCGCCGGGCTCGACGATCGTCTTCAGCACATCGTCCGCGTGGCACGTGGGCGGAATCGTCATGCCATGAAAGTGCAGATTGGTCGAGACAAGGTCCATGACCGTACCGCTTGTGCACGCCCTCTCCAGCACGTGCATGTGCATCGGCTCTGGACCCATCGAATCCAGGTCCGTCATCGCGTTCTTCAAGTGAATGATAACCAGATCACCGGGATGAACGCGCAGAGTGGGGGACTCGTGGCCTTCAGCGTCGGTAAAACAGTACCGCGTGCGGCCGTCGTTCTCTTTCACGTCGCGCGCCGTCAACGCGATCTCCAGCACACCATCCTTGCTGCGCAGGTCCACGGGCTCGTCCACAACGTTGCCCACTTGTGGCCGCACACAGGGTTCGTTCCGTTGCTCCTGTGCATGCAACGGCCGCGGCCAGACAGCGGCAGAAAAGAGACTCGCGGCAATCAGATAAGTCTTGATAAGTCGAACCATCTGCCGCAGGCGGCAGCTACAGGAGGAACAGCGCATGGCAACCCTGCAATCCATGCTTTCAACCAGCGTCGTGTCGCCGCATTAACGCCGGATGAAATCGCTCGCCATCGCCGAGGCAGCGTGCAAGCGGGCGCAACCAGCTCAGAGATTCGCAACACCGCGCCAGACTGGAAAAATCAGCCGCGCTGGCCGGCAGAGTCCGGCAGCCTTCCAAAATATTCGGCCACTTCAAGCCAGTTGTTCACGCGCACAAAGCCGGTCACGGCCAGGTTATGCGGCGCGGTGTAGAGCAGCCCCACGCCCTCAAAGCGCTGCAGGTTGCGCGGCTGGTCGTCGATAAGAAAGTCGGCGCGAAGAATGCTCTTGTCGCCGCAAAAGACGTAATGCGTCGGCGGGATGAAGGAGAAATGCCGCTGCAGCCAGCGGTATTTCGGTCCGAGCGAGTTGGGCACAACCATCGCCTGCGTGGCGATGAAGATTTCAAAGCGTGAAGAAAGCTGTTTCAGAACCCGCTGCGCGTCAGGCATGAGCGGCAGGTCTTCAAAAAAATCCTCCGCATCAAGAAAAGCGCGGAGCTGCTGCTGACGGTCGAGCGGCGTAATCTCCCACAAGCCCTTGCCGGCCAGGTCCTCGAGCGTCACATCTTCGTCAAAGGCCTGATTGTAACGGCGGAGGTGCTCGGCAAGCGTGTCTGCCATCACCTCGTCCATGTCCACACAGATGCGCCGCACGCTTTCGCTTTCCATCCTTGATTCCCTTAGAAAAGGGTAGCAGGGCGGGAGCGGGAATTAGCTTAGACAGGCCGCCGAATCGCGCGGCCCGCGCCGGGAACAGCCTCAGGCTGCGGCGCCTTGGGCACTGGCGCCATCGCCGGGTCCCAATAAAGCAGCCGGCTGCAGCTATCGCAGGTGAGCAGCTCGCCCTCGCGCAGTTGGTTCCAGGTCTGCGGCCGGATTCCCATGCGGCATCCGGTGCACTGCTGGTTGTCAACGCGGGCAATGCCGGTCCCGCGCGACGAGGCCAGGCGGTCGAAGCGGCTCAGCCAGTCCGGCTCAATCTGTGCGCGGACCGAGTCGCGCTCCGCGTTGAGAGCGCCAAGCCGGTCAGCAAGCTCCCGCTGGCGCGCTGCTACGCGTGCGCGTGTCTGGTCGAGAGCCGCGGCCAGCGATTCCACTCCCGCTCGCGCGCGCGCCAGCGCTGCTTCCTGTTCTTCCGTGCGCTCCATGCTCGCCAGCTCTTCATTTTCCAGCCGCTCGATCTCGTTGGCGGCAAACTGCAGCTCGTGCTCGATGGCCTCGGCCTGTGCAGGCGTCTTCACCGCGTCAAGCTGGGCGCGAAAGCGAGCGGCCTTTTGCCGGCGGCTCTCAATCTCGCGTTCAAGCTGGGTGCGGAGCGTATCCTCGCGGCGCAGCGCCGCGGAAGCATCGGCCGATTGACGCTCGGCCGCGGCTAGCTTGGCCTCCGCGCGGCTCAGCTCGGCAGGCAATGCGCGCACCTCTTCCGAAACGCGCGCGCGGTCGAGCTCGACGGTCTGGAGCTCTACGAGGTTCTCGATCAGGGCTTGCATCTGTGCAATGAAGTCTACGCCATCAGGCGGCAATTCAGAAAATCGCGCGCCGGCCGCGTGCGCTCGCCGCACCTTTTACGTCTTTACAGGTGAAAAGACGCGCGAACCAGCCACGCCGCATCTATGCATAGAAGGAAGCCGCAACACCTGCGAAAATGAAGGACGAACGGAGTGAGAATATAAACGTGCCACGGCAATCTTTCTGGCGCAGGCACCGGTGGCTCAAGTGGACCCTGTCACTGGCGCTGGCGGCCTTCGTCGTTCTGGCCGTCTCGGTCACCGTGGCGCTGCACCGCGCCGAGCCGATGTTGCGCGCTTACATTGTTCAGGCGCTCGAAGACCATTTTCACTCCCGCGTGGAGCTTGACAGCTTTCACGTCTCGGTGGCCAAAGGCTTGTGGGCTGAGGGCAAGGGGCTGCGCATCTGGCCGCCGGCCCAGGTGCACGGGGTCACTGTCCCGGCACCAACGCCTGACCTGCCGCTCATCAGCCTTGACGAGTTCCGGTTTCACACGCCGCTGCATTTTTCGCCAGGCAAGCCCATTCATATTTCGGTGGTGCAGCTCAAAGGGCTTACGGTGGACATCCCGCCTAAGTCGCAGTTTACTCATGAGCAGGCCGCGCAGCCTGCCGCAAAACAGAGCAGCGGCAAGTCAAATGCCGCCCAGGCGCTGCTCAGCCTTGTGCTCGACGGCATCGCATGCACGGATGCGCACCTCACCATCGAGACCAGCAAACCGGGAAAGCTGCCGTTGGAGTTCGATATCGCGAGCCTCAAGCTCACTGACATCCGAGCCGGCGGAGCCATGAACTTCGACGCGCAGTTGACCAATGCGCGGCCCGTGGGAGCCATCTTCACCACCGGAACCTTCGGCCCCTGGGTTGTGGACGATCCGGGCAACAGCGCCGTTGCCGGCCAGTACAAGTTTGAGCATGCAAACCTGGGCGACTTCAGAGGCATCGCGGGAACGCTCAACTCCACCGGCAACTACCAGGGCACATTGCGCGACCTCGCGGTGGACGGCGTGACGGACACGCCGGACTTCCAGATCGTGCACTTTGGCAGCCCCGTGCTGCTGCACACGCAGTTCCACGCCAGGGTGGACGCCACCAATGGAGACACATGGCTCGACCCGGTGAATGCCACCCTCGGGCAGTCGCAGTTCACCGTGCGCGGAGAGGTGGTTCGCGTGCCGGCAGATCCGGACACGAAAAACCCGCAAGCCGGGCAAAGCGGAGCGTCTCCGCGCATCAAGGGCCACGATATTTCACTCACGGTCAACGTTGATCGCGGCCGCATGGAGGACTTCCTGCAGCTGGTTAGTTCGAGCGGAACGCCGCTGTTGACCGGCACGCTGGCCATGAAGACCTCGCTCGACATTCCTCCGGGAACCGAGCCGGTGCACCGGCGCATGAAGCTCAACGGCAGCTTCACGCTCAACGATGCCGAGTTTAGCGATGCCAAAATTCAGCAGCGGATCGGCGACCTGAGCCTGCGCGGGCTGGGCCAGCCGAAGCAAGCGAAAGAAGAGGACGGTACGGGAGGCGTGCGCTCCACCATGCAGAGCGATTTCCAGATGAACGCCGGCGTCATCGCGCTGCCCAACCTCAAGTATTCAGTGCCCGGCGCGGACATTGACATGAAGGGAACCTACAGCCTGGAAGGCGGCAAGCTGAACTTCACCGGCGCCGCCCGCATGCAGGCCACTGTTTCGCAAATGGTGGGCGGATGGAAAGGCTTACTGCTCAAGCCTGCCGACCGTTTCTTCAAGAAGGACGGCGCGGGAACCGAGGTGCCGATTCACATTGGCGGAACGCGCGAACATCCGGAGTTCGGCGTCGACATCAAAGGCATAAAGACAACCTCCCCGCAGCGGCCCGACGAAAAGCAATAGCCGTTGCCTCCGCCCATCCCCGGCATGTTTTGAAAAGGGCGATCGTCACTCACCCTGCGCCCAACCCAATCCATCCGTCCCCTTGCCGGTAGCAATCGTCCGCGTGACCTTCCACGTTCCCAGATCGATCGCATCTACCTGGCTGCTCCCCGTGCAGGAAACATAGGCTGTCTTCCCGTCCGGCCTTACCAGCACCTCCTGCGGGCTTGCGCCCACCGGCACTGATTCCACCAACTTCATCGCGCCCAGGTCGATCACGTCCACCTTGTTCGCGTCCGGCACCGCTACCAGCACATAGCGCCCATCCGGCGTCACCGCGCTCCCATACCCCAGCCCGTCGATCGGCACCCACGCCTTCACCGTCTCCGTCGCCGTATCGATCACCGCCATCTGCGGCTTGGTCTGGTCGGCCGTAAACACCCATCTGTTGTCCGGCGATATCGCGATCCTCTGCGTATTCCCCGAGATAGGAATGATCTTCAGCACCTTCCGCGCCTTGATGTCGAGAACCGAAACCGTCCCCGGCCCTACGTTTGCCGTGTACGCCCGCAGTCCGTCGTGCGAAATCACGAACATGTGGCTCTCCGCCTGCCCGGTCGGAATCGACCCCACAATCTTCAGCGTCTTGGGGTCGATGATGGTAATCGCGTGGTCGAGCTCCGTGCTCACATACAGCATCCCGTCCGGCCCGAAGACCGGGCAGTGCGGCCGCACGCCGTGATCGAACTCGATGTTGCCCACAAGCTTGTGCGAGGCCACATCGACCACAACAATGTTCCGCCCATCCGTCCCCGGCTTGCCCACGCCCGAGTTCCCGTAGATGGGCACAAACGCCAGCCGCCCATCCGGCGACCCCGCAACCTCGTGCCCGGTAATCCCGTTCTCCGCAACGTCGGCAACCACCGTGCCGGTTGCCGGATCCACAATCGCCAGGCTCCGGTCGCCCTTCTGCGCGACCAGCAGCCGCGCGCCCTGCGCAAAACCCGCGGGAACAGCCATAGACAGCACCACCAGAGAACCAGCCAATGCAAACAGCTTCAAAGCCAACCTCGCTTCAACCACGCAAGAACTATACCGCACGCCCGACACGACATGAAATCCAGGAGAGCCGCGCATCGACACATCCAACCCACTTTCCCGTGCGGCGCACGAAGTTTCAGGGCACGAGTTTATCGGGGTCCCCGACAAGCGGTCTTTGCTTGTTGGGGTGATTTTACTCGTGCCGTAAATGCTGCGAAATGAGTGAGGGCTTTAGCCCCTGAGGGATCTCTGCCAGCGCAGATGATTTGCCACGCCAATCATCTTCCCGCTAGCTCGCTGGCCGCGCACACATATTCACGAATAGCTGCACGAATATTGGTGAGCGCCTCTTCTCTGCTGGCACCCTGCGACCAGCATCCAGGCAGGCCGGGGCACGATACGCTATAACCCTCTTCGGATTGGCGAAGAACGACGCGGTAAGTTGCCATACAAGCTATGCTACGCCCGTCTTCAATCGCGAGCCAGAGTGGGATGCACGGACCCAACCCACCACCGCAAAACTTCACTATGATAACCCCATGCCCCTGCCGCCCGGCGACGCCAGCCTGATCCAGATCGTTGACGCCTCGCTCGCCGAAGCCGCGCGCCGCGCAGGCCCCTGGCTCGCCTGCCGCCCCGGCTGCACGCAGTGCTGCTACGGCGCATTCGCGATCAACGCACTCGACGCCGAGCGCCTCCGCACCGGCATGGCCACGCTCCACGCATCGAACCCCGCAGCCGCCCATGCCATCGAGAGCCGCGCCCGCGCCTGGCTCGCCACCCACGCCGCCGACTTCCCCGGCAATCCGGAGACCGGCACGCTCGGCACATCCGAAGAAGACCAGGAAAAATTCGAGGACTACGCCAACGATACGCCCTGCCCTGCGCTCGACCCCGCCACCGGCCTCTGCGGCGTCTACGAATGGCGTCCCATGACCTGCCGCGTCTTCGGCCCTCCCGTCCGCATGGCCGGCGCCGAAGACACTGAGCCATTAGGCCACTGTGAGCTCTGCTTCACCGGCGCGACACCGGAAGAAGTCGCCGCCTGCGAGATGCCCATCCCGCACGCGCTCGAAGCAAGACTTCTCGAAGAACTCGGCTCAGAAGAAGAAACCATCGTCGCCTTCGCGCTGCTGCGGTGAAAGCCTCGCAGTCGTCGGCCAGCCGCCCGGAACCTCGCGCAGTATCCGAGCTCTACTTGCCTGCAGCGGCCCGCTTTTGCGCCTCGATCTGCTGCATCGCGTACGCCAGATCGTGCTGCGCGAAAGGGTTGTCCGGAGCCAGCTGCAACGCTCTCCTGATATAGAAGACGGCCCTGGACGGCTGCCCACTCATCAGATACACGCTGCCCAGTCCGTTCCACGCGTTGGTGTCCTGCGGGTTCTGCTCCATCACGGCCTCGAACATCACCTTCGCCTCGTCCAACGCCTGCTTCGCCTCGGGTCTTTTCAGAGCCTGGGCGACTTGAGAGTAGTCCTTGAGAAGGAAAGCCCGGAAGTTCTGCAGGTCAAAGTTGTCGGGCGAAAGGGGCAGAGC
>JBAUCP010000489.1:0-4596 GCA_049677625.1 Occallatibacter sp.
GGACTGGGCGAGGCGATCTAATTCCAATCGCTGATCTTCGGAGAGAACTAAGGCGTCACTAGTCACATAGCATTAGACGCATTCGAACTAGTAACGTTTAGTCCGCGACAGTCCACTAGCGCACGCAGTAATCACCGTGGCGCAGAACTCTGAATCCAGTCAGAGTATGCCCGGATCACATACAAACTTGCGTCGCAAATTAGGAAAGGAAGATACCGCGACACACTGCGGCGAGAGGAGCTCAAAGTCATTACGCCTTGCTTGGCGTTTGGATATTGTCAGAAGTTTCTAAAAGTTCTAGTTTCCTGTCAAGTAAATATTTTGCATTATGATTTACCGAGAATACGACCAAAGTAATGACCCAGTGAGGAGAAGAATTGCTGCAGACCGATTTCCTTCCGTCGAAAGCGCGTATTGAAGACTTTTATTGGAAATTCGGAAAAGAAAAGTGGAAATAGACATTCCCCGGATAATTGGAATGATAAGCCGAGGCTGGGAGGCCGGTGTCAAGGCTCTTGACCGCGAAGCGGCGCGCAAAGCGCGGCCTTGACTCCGGCCGGGCCTCGGCTACGTTGCAGCTATCCGGGGAATGTCAGCTTGGGTCTGGATTACATGCCCATACCAAGTCCCTGACCGATCTCGTGTGTTTGGGCGGGCTGCTGCTCGACAGCTTGTAAGAGCGGGGACTGCTGAATCGCGGGCGCATGAGACACGTCGCGGCTGAGTTCATGGGCCAGCATCGCAGCGTTGTTTGTGAAAATCTGCGCGTCGTGCGCGCCACGCGAGACGGCAACGTAGGCCATGCGGCTGTTGAGGAGGTCTTTCGCGCCGAGTTCGGTATCCACATGAATGAGCACACGGTCCGCTGTCTGGCCCTGGCTCGAATGACTTGTTACGGCATAGCCGTGGTCGAGATGCAATTGCCGGTTTGGATCGAGGATGAAAGAACGGCCATCGTCCATCTTCAGTTTCAATCGTCCGCCACCGCTGATAGATTCGATGTTGCCCAATTCGCGGTTGGCGACCTTGAGGTCATTCGCAGGCGCAGTGAACTGGATGCGCTCGCCCTCGGAAAAGCTGCGCAGTTCTTCGCGGTATACCGAGACGCCCTGCTGCCGGCGCGGATCGTAAGCGCGCTCCGTGCCGTCCCGCAGCTCGACCGTTAACCGATTGGTCGGGCCGTCAATGCTCTTGACCTGCGCATACTCGCCCTTGCCGATGCCAGTTTCTTTGGAAGCGCGCGAGTAGCGCAGCACGTCGCCGACCTCGTACCGCTCGGCCCAGGTACGGTCCGCGCCGGTCAGGTCCTGGCGCGGCACCAGCGTGCGGACGTGGTATTCCGCGTTACTCACAATTCCGCGACTCTGCAATTCCGCATGAATGCACTCGTTGATCTCCATGCGGGAGCGATTGTCCGGCGATACAACCAGAACGCGTTCCGGCCATTTCGAGTACTCCTTCGCGATCGCCGAAATGCGTTCGCCGTGGTCTGGAATCTCGTGGACGCGACCCTGCCGGTCAAGGTTCTCGACTGCCTCATGAACCTGGCCCCGCGCAAGCTGCTCGACGACACGTTTCAGTTCCGGGTCTTTCTGGCGCACGATCTCATCGAGCCTGACCGTCACCATGCCTGCTTCCTGGAGTTGGGCAAAGGGTCGTCCCGCCTCAACCGCCTCGTGTTGCCGCCTGTCGCCAACCAGCAATACACGATCATTTGGATGGAGCCGGTTCACGAATTCAGACACCTGGCGTGTCGATGCCATTGAGGATTCATCGAGCACGTAAAGCCGCTTTGCGCCGGTGTCGGGTTGTTCACCGCGCGCCAGATGCTTTTGTAGCGTCGATGTTTCCATTCCTGCCTCGGCGAGCTTCTGCGCCGCGCGGGACGTGGGCGCGAAGCCTTCCACGTGGTATCCCTCGGACACTGCTGCGTCACGAATCACGGATAGCGTCGTTGTTTTACCGGCGCCCGCAACACCATCCAGACCAACAATCTTTTCCCGCGAGATGAGAATGCCGTCCACGGCCCGACGCTGTGAGGAATTCAATTCAGGATGCCGATCTTCAACCCCGATCCTCAACTGCGGAGAAACGAGCATCGGATCGCTGTAGTCGCGTCGGTTACCGGACTGCATCATCGCAATGATCTCGCGCTCCATGCGCATCATCGCCGTTGTCGTGAATTGTTTGCCTGCGCCATTCTGAGCGATTTGGCGGAATTCGCCTGTCTTGATCCTGCGGTCGAACTCCTGCCGGATGCTGCCATACGTGGTTTCTCCCATGCCGCGCGCCAAAGCTGTTTCCAGGATCGCGCGACGGTCCTGCACCGCCGATCTCTCGAAGACATGATCCCGCGCCCAGGTCACCGCCTGCTGGGCGTGCATATTCGGCTCACGCATCTGATATTGCCCATGCGTCTGCGCCTGAGTAACAACTCGATCTGCCTGGTTTCCATACTGCGCGGCCAATTCCCGGTGCCGCCGCAACACTTCTTGTTGTGACAGCAGTTCCTTGCTGTCGCGCGTGTGGTGGGCGGCTATCTGCGCCGCCGCAGCTCCATCGATGCCTTGCTCCCGCAGATGATCTTTGATCTGTTCTCTGCGCGGGCTGGACGCCTCCAGATACTCTTTCGTATATCCCTTGATTTCCGGCTGCCCATGCTTGCCGCGTTCCAGTTCGTAGCCCAGCTTTTCGAGGCGCAGCGCCAACTCGGATCGGTAGACCGCCGTGGCGTACCGCTGCGAAACGAATATCTCGTGTGGCTGCAAAGCGCGCGTCTGGCCGTTGTCCCGCTCGGTGACATTGAAGATAACCGCGTGGGTGTGCAACTGTGGCGCTGCATAGCCATCTACAGGCCGGGCAGTGTCATGCTCGAAAGTAGCCGCCGCAAACTTTCCTGTTGTTTCCGGTGCGTGAACGTTGCCAATGCGGGCCTGGGTGTCTCTCTCCAACTCTGCCAGGGCAGCTCGTACGCTCTCCCGGTGGGCGATTCGTACCCGGTCATCCCCGCCGACAAGCGCCGTGATCGATACCGACTTCGGCGCGGAGAACGTGGCATCCCAACCGGCGCGGTGCTCGACGCTGGTGATCTCTTTCCCGTTCTTTCCTTCGTAGGTTCTCGAAACCTGGTGCCGGACGAGTTGCTCACCTGTTTGGGGATGCTGGCCTTCGGCTAGTCGCGCAAAATGCTCGTCATGAACTGGACCATCAAGATTCCACTGCCGGGCGAGTTGGCCCTGCCATTGGCTGTGGCCCTGCTGGTCTCGGCTCCAGTAATTCTGCCGCTGGGAAGCGAACTCCTTCGCGTGGTACATGCGCGCCTGGCTGGCTGATAGTGGTTTCGACATGGTGAGCATAGGGAGTGCTCCTCAATGGCCCGAATTGCGCCGGGCCGTGGTTTCGTTCATTCGATCCCGTCCCTTTCCCTCCAGAGATAACCCTCGCTGGTTCCGTTGTAGACGCCGAAGAGCGCAAACGCGAAGCAGTGCGGCTTGGCGATTGGCTCGGCACGGTCCGTAGTTGTACTGGGCGCGGTCGTGTGCGTCTCTATGCGTCGTGCTGCAGCCCGGTGCAACCCTACGAGACCGGAGCGGACTCTTCGGGCCAGTGCTGTACATTCTTCAAAGAGACTCGGAGACGGCTCCTCAAGGGACGAGAGCCGCCGTCGCCACGCAAGCTCAGTGATCAGCGTCCGAAAGAATCCTATGAACAGGAACCAGGTACAGAGCGCAACGCACAGCGTTACCATTGCGGACAATTCCGGCAGAAGGATGAGATCCGAAAGGCTCTGGTCCTCAAAAACCAGACTGGCTAAATCCGGCCGGAGTAGTTCCGCGGAAACCTGCTGCGGTGGGTCTTCAATTAGCATCTTCCATCCGGCGTCAATGGCCGGCTGAGAGAGCGCCATACCGGTTCCGTCTTCAGAATCAACGGCGTCGTCACTCGTAGCGAGTTCCCGTTTCCGGTGCCGTCCGGTCTTCCAGATCAACCGGACATCGACAGTCGCCGGGGTGATGCCCGGCAGCGAGCACCAGATGTACGCAGGCAGGTAATGGCGTTCGATGGGCGTCCACGACGAGCGCCAGAATATCCAGATCGCCATTGCCTCAGCAACTGCCACGAACGTGACGAGCCGGGCGAGGATGAGAAGACTGCGCCTGCGATTCATTGCTCTTAGCCACCCTCTTCGGTCTGTTGGCCGAGGAAATTGGCGAGCATCTGGCGGGCCTGTTCGACCTTGCAACCGTCGGCCCGATCGCGAATCTTGAGGACTGATTCTGGCAGCAATGGCTTGCCTTCCGCCGTTGCCAGAGCGCCCGCATGAAACAGGCTCAGCACCGCGAAGCGCAGTGCCCAAATCTCGGCGAGCAAGAGCTCTAATGGGTCCGAAGGCCGTCGCCGAGACGCGGCCAACGCCGTCTCTCGCAGCCATTCCGAGAGCGGTTTGCCTGCGCGTTCAGCCGCCGATTCGACCTCGGCAAGTTCATCCGGAGCGAGCCGCGTGGCGATGGTTTTAGAGCGAAACCCGGAATTGCTTTCATCGCTCGATGGCGGTTTGTTCGCTTGCACTGTCGCCGTATGGAAAGCGTTCAAGGG
>JBAUCP010000490.1:0-4077 GCA_049677625.1 Occallatibacter sp.
GGATAACAGTCGGAACTCGAGTCGGGACCTGACACCAGGTTATCGCACAGAGCCATTACGCCCGGCGAAGACCACCCAGAATTCAGAGTCGTAGAGGTTGTGTGAACGACGGCTGCGCGATCTAACCTCGATTAGAGCCGTTGATCTTGCGCCACTTTCCAGTTTAGATTTGTTATGGCAGCGCTTCTGGCCGCGTTTCGAACCCAACATAATCCGTCGCCTCGGGGCATCGGCAACCTATGCCCAAACTATGCCTAAACCGCCAAAAATGGGCCTCACAGGACCGCATGGAACCTCACCGTCGCGAGGCATAAACTATTGTAAATAAAGGAAAACAAGAGGATTGTTTCTTCACAGATAGGGACTCAAAATCCGCCGATCGCAAGGTCGTGGGGGTTCGACCCCCCCTCCCGGCACCAACAAAATAAAGACCTTAATCTGAATTGGCCTCTCAAAATCCGAGAGGCCAAAATCGTTTGGTGGCTGTTCTGGTGGCTGTTGATATCTACAGTGCGGTGCCGTATCCACACTGCTCCGCGCCTGGAGCAACGGCAACCTCTCAAGCTCTGACCGCTGTCAGAGGAATGACCGCCCCACCTGGCGTGATGGGCACGGGATTGCATCGCCGGAAGTGGCCATTTTCATGGGGGCTGCGGCCTGCTGCGCGATAAGTGCACCTGCGCAGAAGATCAAAAGCGAAACACAAACAAGCTTCCTCATGTCGATATGGATTCCAGAGCTGGCGTGCGCTCCACCGTCAGCACGGTAATGTCATCCTGCTGGCCGAAGGATTGGGCGGCAGCCGCAATTCCTGCAGGGCTCGTGGTGACGCGCAGCAATTCGTGAACCCGCTCAAAGCCGAAGAGTTGGCCGTTGGAATCCGTAGCCTCGGCGATGCCGTCGGACATGAGGGTCAACTTATCGCCCGGCATGAGTTGAAAGTGGGTCAGCGATGGCTCCGCCACGTCGATCATGCCAAGGGGAAGTGCGCCCTGCATTTCAATGGGCTCGCCATTGAGATGGGGCGGCAAGTGGCCGGAATTGGCGAGGGTGATCGCGCCGTCTTTTGCGATGCTTAGCGCAAGGCATGTAGCCTGCGCGTCGCCGTGGCCAAGGAGGCAGCGATTGAGTGCTTTCAGCATAAATTGAGGATCCGTGTTCAACTCCGCTCTGCTGCGGATGGAGCCGACGAGCAGCGCAACCAGCATGGCGGCCTTGAGGCCCTTGCCGCCCACGTCGCCGACGACAAGCAACGTGTTGCCGTCGCCCTCGATCACTTGGTAGAAGTCTCCGCCGACTTCCTGTGCCGGGATGTAGGCCACTTCAATTCGCCAGCCCTCGATGGAAGGATACGTGGCCGGGACGAGGCGCTGCTGAATCTGGCGGGCCGCGTCTAGTTCCGCGGCGTGGCGAGCCTGCTCACGGCTGACGCGCGTGAAGCGGAAGAACATGACGACGGCGATGGCCAGCAGGAAGAGAAGTTCGGCAATATCATTGGGCTGGAACCGAGCGGCGCCAATCGGGATCCAATGGTGAAAAAAATCAAGGAGGTGCCAGCCAAGAAGGATCGACGCATCGCCAAGATCGTTGATCGTGACAAGGGCTGTGAGCGCGAGGCTGGGCAGAATGAGCCAGCCAGCCTCACGATTTCCGCGCCGGTACCAAACGAAAAGAAAGATGGGCAGCAACAGCGCCACGGGCACAACGATAAGGGCTTCAACGACGATGTAAGTTGAGAATGGCAGTTGCCCCTGCCAGGTAAACCATATGAGCAGAATCGGCGTGAACAGCAGCGCCTCATACACACGCCAGGCGCGACCGACGCGGCGGCCACCGAAGCTGTAGGTAAACTCGAGCTGGGCAATGGTGAAGAGGTAGACCATTGGGTCGCCCACAAGATAATTGGCCGAGAGTGGAAGCAGGCCATTGAGCTGGCAACCCCACAGCGCGCTCGAAAGC
The DNA here is from genome assembly GCA_049677625.1 of Occallatibacter sp. Classification (GTDB taxonomy): domain Bacteria; phylum Acidobacteriota; class Terriglobia; order Terriglobales; family Acidobacteriaceae; genus Telmatobacter. The sequence continues at coordinate 1,960 of JBAUCP010000490.1, forward strand.
CCCGACAGAAGAAGGTAAAGCCCCAGCCACTTGTATTCCGAGTGCCGAGGCTGGCTGCGATAGAGAACAATCGCCCCGATACCAGCAAGCATGAGCAGCAGGTTGATGGCGATGGATGGAAATGCCGCGTACAGGCGGACGCTTTGCAGGGCCTGGCGTGCGGTTTCAACGGCCATGGGGGTGCCGAGCGAAGCGAACCTGAGTACGGGTAACCGCTGGCTCGCGTAAGAGGGCGGCACTCGGATACGCAGGGCGATCACGAGGTCGTCGCCGGAGAGGTTGAGCCGGACGGCGCGCTCTATGGGCACGCTGACGCCGACGCTGGAGAGGATTTCCGGGCCGGGCATGGCAACGCCGTTGATGTAGAGAGCATAAGTGCCTTCAGCGCCTTCAATGAGCAGGGCTAACTGCGGATGGTTGGCAGGGAGCCTGACGTGGAGTCGGAACCAGCGCCAGCCGGTCTGCGCGGGGCCGAGGTCGTCGAGAGCGACGAACCGCCAGGAGGCGTCGTCGAAGCCGGGCTGTGCGTATGCGGGGTTGTCGCCCTCATGAACGCGCCAACCTTTATCGATGTCAGTCATCCATTCAAGAGATTGAGCGTTGTTGAGGATCATGGGGATTGCGGAGTTGGCTGAGGAGGCCGGGGTTTGCGCGCACACCATGCCGCACGCACACACGACGGACAGCGCGAGCGCCAGTGGAAGTTTGTTCATGCAATTGTTGATTCTATTCTGCTCTGCGCCATGGAATCGGGTTTCCGCCTCAAGCTCCCACCGCCTCGAGCACTGCCTCTCGGGTTACCGAAAGCACGGTTATGTCGTCTTCCTGGCCGAACTGTTGCGCGGTCCGGGCAATTGTGGAAGCGGGCTGTCCGCTGATGCTCCTGGTACGTCCAAAGCCGTACAGTTCGCCACGTGCATCGCGTGCCTCAACAACTCCATCGGAGACAAATGTGAGGCGATCGCTGGCGCCAAGCCGCCACGTCTTCTCCGTGTACTCGTTTTCATCGACGATTCCCAACGGCAGGCCATCGGCAACGGCCAGCTCTTCGCCATTGAGATAGGGCGAAAGATGCCCAGCGTTCGCGATCGTGAGATTACCATCCCCATCGATGAGTGCTGCGCAGCAAGTGAAGAATCCCGTTACCTGTCCGCGGAGGGCGCGATTCAGATAGGCCAGCACCGCAGCCGGTGTTTGCAGGGTGCAACCGCGCAGTGCACCCACAATGGCACTCACCGTCATGGCCGCTTTCAGCCCCTTGCCGCTCACATCGCCAACCACGATGAGCAAAGAACCGTCGTCTCCGGGCAGAACCTGGAAGAAATCACCTCCCACTTCCTGCGCGGGCAGGTACATGCTTTCTACCGCGAAGCCCGGTGTGGCCGGTGTCTCAGCGGGAATGAGGAGCGATTGGATAGTCTTGGCGGCTTCGAATTCCGCAGCGAGGCGCTCCTCTTCCTTGCGGGCCAGAGAGAACCGGCGCATGAGGAAGATCAACAGGGCAAGAAAAAAGATGAAGTCAATCACGGAATGCAGATCGATAGGGTACGGGCGTTCCGCGAGGTCGATGTTGACCTCGGGAAAATTGGGTGAGCCGCTCAGTTGCCACGCGATCCGGGCGGCAAGGGAGAGGAGACTGATGCCATCGGAGAGAAGGACCGGTACCAGCAGCAATCTTGCAGAAGTGTCTTTGCGAAATGCGCCCAGCAGGAGCTGGGCGATGATCCAGGCGTTCGCTGGCAAAATGCAGGCTTCGGCAATGGCAAAGGAGATTCCCACTCCCGTCCACTCGAAGTAAATCAAACCTGCCGTCAGAGGACTCGCGGCGGCAGCGAAGCAAATTGCCCACCATAGGAAGTTGCGGCGCTTATGCAGAACAGTTGAGTAGAACGCCAGAGCCGCAATCGCCGAAGACGCCCCGCAAATGAGAGCCAGTGTCCGCCAGAGCGGGAAGGGCATCTCGCCCAGATTCAGCATCAGATGGAGCGCGGCGCCGGCGGATCCAGCCAAAAGCAGGACTGAGAACCAGAGATACTCCTTGTCCGAGGGACGAAGCAGGAACAGGGCCAGAATCGCGAGTCCGATGAGCGCCGCAAAGAGCCCGGACGCATATTCATT
>JBAUCP010000491.1:0-2481 GCA_049677625.1 Occallatibacter sp.
GCGGGTCTCCAGACCCGCACGCCAACTTCTGCTGCGCCTGCATGCAACCACCCGCTGAAAACGCATACAATGTTCACGACTCGCAATTCACACGCATCTTCTCATCCAGGAGAACTCCAGGACAATTATGGACCGCCGCGATTTCCTCAAGACCACCGGAACCCTCATCGCCAGCGCCGCCGTTGCGCCCGGCCTGGCCGCGCAAACCCCTGAGACCACCTTCCCCGGCCGCATCGTGCTGCCCATCAACCGCCGCTGGCGTTACAGCCCGCAGGCCACGCCCGCCGCGCACGAGCGCAGCTTTGACGACAGCAGCTTTGCCCGCATCACCGTGCCGCACACCAACATCCGCCTGCCCTGGCACAGCTTCGACGAAAAGTCCTACGAGTTCGTCTCCATCTATCGCCGCCGCTTCCGCCTGTCCGCAACCGGCCGCGGCCGCCGCGTCTTCGTCGACTTTGAAGGCGTCATGACCGCCTCCACCGTCTGGCTTAACGGCGTCCGCCTCGGCGAATACAAAGGCGGCTACACGCCGTTCTCCTTCGAGCTCACGCCGCACGTCGACTGGGACGGCGAAAATCTGCTCGCCGTCGAAGTCGACTCCACCGAGCGCCCCGACATTCCGCCCTTCGGCTACGAGATCGACTACCTCACCTTCGGCGGCATCTATCGCGAGGTCTCACTGCGCCTGGTCTCGCCGAACCACATCGAAAACATCTTCGCGCAGCCCAAAGACGTGCTCTCAGGCCATCCCACGCTCGACGTGCAATGCAACGTGATCAGCGCAGCCAAATCCATGGAAAGTGGCCTCGCGCTGGAAGCAGCTCTCTATGACGGTGAAAGGCTGCTGGCAAAAACATCGCAGCCGCTGCCCGCAGGTGAGGACGCATGGAACACGCCGCAAATCCTCCACCTCGACAACCTCGGCTCCATCGACCTTTGGAGTCTCAAATCACCTCGGCTCTATCGCGTTGAAGTCCGCCTGCTGCGCGGAAAAGTGCTGCTTGACAACGACTCACGCCGCATCGGCTTCCGCGAAGCGAAGTTCACTCCGCAGGGTTTCTCGCTCAACGGCGAAATCGTCAAGCTGCGCGGCCTTGACCATCATCAGACGTTTCCCTGGGTTGGCCAGGCCATGCCCGGCCGCGTGCAGCGCCGCGACGCAATGATTCTCCGCAATGAACTCAAGTGCAACATCGTGCGCACCTCGCACTATCCGCAGTCGCGCCACTTCCTCGACGCCTGCGATGAGATCGGCCTGCTCGTGCTCGAAGAGATCCCCGGCTGGCAGCACATCGGCGACCAGGCCTGGCAGGATATCGCCGTCGACAACGTCGGCCGCATGATCCGCCGCGACTGGAACCACCCCTCCATCATTCTTTGGGGCGTGCGCATCAACGAGTCGCGCGATAATCACGACTTCTACACCCGCACCAACGCGCTCGCGCACCAGCTCGACCCCACGCGCCAGACCGGCGGCATCCGCAACTTCCCCGGCTCCGAGCTGCTTGAAGATGTCTTCACCGTGAACGACTTCGGCTTCCCGCTCAGGCCGCCGAATCACCCGCTCTATCTCAACACCGAGTTCGTCGGCCACACCTTCCCCACCAAGACCATCGATAACGTGGAGCGCCTGCGCGAGCACACGCTGCGCCACGCACGCATCCACAATCAGCTTGCGTCCGACCCGCAATACGCCGGCGGCATCGGCTGGTGCGCCTTCGACTACAACACGCATGCGAACTTCGGCTCCGGCGACCGCATCTGCTACCACGGCGTCTCCGATATCTGGCGTCAGCCCAAGCCCGCCGCCGGCTTTTACCGCTCGCAGTGCGACCCCCGCGAAGAGGTCGTGCTCGAGCCCGCATTCCACTGGGCGCGCGGCGATGAGAGTGTGGGTTTCACGCGCGCGCTGGTCTGCTCCAACTGCGACCACCTCAAGTTCTACGTCAGTGACACGCTGGTCGCTGAAGTCGATTCCGACCGCGAAGAGTTCGCGCACCTCAAGTACGCGCCGTTCTCCACGGACCTGAGCCATATCCGCGCAGGATGGGGCGATCTGCGCATCGACGGATTCATCGCCGGCAAGCAGGTCATCTCGCGCAGCTTCTCCGGCCGCGGCGTGGACAGCAAATTCACCGCGCACCCCGACGACACTGCTCTGATCGCCGACGGCGCAGACACCACCCGCGTCGTGCTCCGCGTAACCGACGAGTTCGGCGCCATTCGTCCCTTCGGAGGCGACGCGATTCGTTTCGAGCTCACCGGCCCGGCTGAGATCATCGGCGACAATCCCTTCGCATTGGTAGGCGGCGCTGGAGCCATCTGGATTCGCGCCGCCGAAACCGCAGGCAAAGCACGCCTCACTGCGCATCATCCCTATCTCGGCGCGCAAACAGTCGAAATCGAAATCGCCCCCGCATCACCTGAGCGGGCATAATCCGGCCACAGGTGTATAAAGGTAGCGCCGGTCTCCAGACC